>DATHPH010000209.1:0-13489 GCA_035484095.1 Cytophagaceae bacterium
TTCCGTTACTATTCCCATTACCAACGGTCGTTTAAATATAGGGATTTGGCAAGGCATTTACCTTTGTGAACACCGGGAACATTCCAGCGAGCGAGAACTAGTAGTAACGGCTTGGGGTATTTGAAAAGATACCCGAGACCAGACGAAGGTCACTGCAATATAATAATAGGGAGTATTTCTAGAAATACTCCTAACTGTTCTTAATCTTATCCGACACTTTATTCTTAGAATCCGGCAGCTTAAAATAATATTTTCTCAACCAACACTCGTACACTGGGTCCATAAAATAAATCCTTTCTTCCTGGGTATCTATAATTTCCTTGTTCAACAACGCTTCTTTTATTCGTATAACATTGGCAGAAGTACCGAGATTATATTTGAGTAAATTCTCTTTCGAACTTGGCTGCGTTACTTTCTCTAAGAGTGCTTTCAAAAAATTAGTCTGAGTGGAAGTAAGTCCGTCTGTTTGTGTTTGAAAAAGCAAACTCATTTGCCTGAGCAATTCATCGTGTGCCTCTGCTACAATTTTCTTCGTACACTTTTTTGTTGTCCTAAACCAGCTTTGTTGTGCCAGTTGTTGTACATAGTAAGAATGACAATCTACCAATTCTGCCAGATACGCTGCCGTATCAGGATCTATCTGCTTGCCTGTTTGAGTAAACCTGTTTCTGAGAAAAGGAATCCAATCGGTTACTGTAATTTTCTCCAACATTATTATTTCGCCAAACTTATAAAATGGCATGGATGTCGACGCAAATACTTCCATCATCATGTGACGTCTGCTTCCATAAAGACAGTACGATGTAGACTGGTGCTTTTGCCAATGCGCCCTCAACTTTTTCTGAAACGCCAATGGATTGTTAAATGATGCAATATTTTGAAATTCATCAATGCATATAATTATTCTCATCTTTTTTTCTTTCGCTAGCTTCTCTGCCAAATCCAGTATTTCGTCCGGTTGTTTAGACACTTCCGACCAATTAAGTCCTAATGTAAGCTCTTGCAAAGCATCCGACCCAAAGGAAAGTTTGGGAATAAACTGGCTCAGAAATTTTTTGGTACTGTTGATGGCTTCTTCCATTTTACCAGAGGTGACTTTTAGGACTTCCTGTGACAATAGCTGATAAAATTCTTCTTCCGATTTTACATTGTACAAATCAATAAAACAAAATTTTACTTTCTTATCTTTCACAGCCATCTTTGCGGCAGCCCCCATCACTAAAGACGACTTACCCCATCGCCTCGGAGAAATCAAGATCGTATTGGTCAACGAAGAAAAATTTGAAAGGAGTTTTTTAGTCTCTTTTATCCGGTTTGTAAAGTCTTGCCCGGTAGCAATTTTTCCATATATAAAAGGTATTCTCATATCCGAAATATAGCTAACAAATATGTAAGTTGCAAATCTGCAACTTACATATTTGTTAGCTAAAAATGTACATAAACGATGCTAAATTATTTAGTGAAAAACGTTGACAAATCAAGCTTTCGGAAACCCTGCTTACATTGCATTTTTATGATGCTACAAAATACGATTTACAACTAATTTCATAACGATGGGAACACAAAAATCCTTTTTCTGTAATTTTATTGAAGAGTTATCTCTGTAACAAAATCATTTTACTCTTACACCTATCGAAACTTAGGGCACATTACCTTTCTGTTTTTTTGTATTAAAACTATTTTGTTTCTGGGATATTTTACTGAAAAAGCGATGGTTAATTTTTTTGTTTCCAATGGTTTTACCGAAAGATGCCAGGACAGCTTTCCTGATAAATCGTCTTTCTTTGCATTCGTAGTTTCTTTGACATTTACTTCTATTTCACTTTCCTGAGCTATAGGGACTTGATCGACTATTTCAATATCAATAGGGGCACTATTTGCATTTCTTACATCAATGACATAAATAAAATTCTCTTTGCGATTGGTACCAATAAATTTTTCTTCTCCATAATCTTGTTTTTTGACACGATTTACGACCACTTTTCTATCTCTTCCCAAGAACAATTCCAGTGTATCACTCGAAAATTCAGAGTCAATCAACGACTTTCCGACGTAGGTACCGTTGATGTATATATTAGCATCACCGGCTATGAGATTAAGCGACTCCCATCCTACAATTTTCCCAATCAAATAAACATCCTTATCTATCTTCGGAACACAATAATAATTATACGTCGCAGGTAAATCATATTCGTTTATATCCACGATATAAGGCAAACCATCGGAAGGAACAGAAGTAATTTCTTTTATGGTAAACTCTGCGCTCACTTCGGAAACCTCTATCTCGGCATACTCTACCGCTGCCTCACGATTCACTTTATTTTTATCGACATCAATATTCATTTGCATACTGTTCAACATACCCTCACTTCCACTGGAAGTATTCTTTCGAACATTTCCCTTTCTGTTGTATGAAAAATCCAACCCCCAGGCTTCTAAGATCGGCTTTTTCATCTTCTCCGATGGGTCAGCGGTAGAGAGTGTTAATTTTACTTTTTCCCAATCTTCCCCTGTGTCATTAAATATTTCTGCACGATATTCAAAGTGTATGGGAGAGCCGGCCCCAGAAGTGCGCAAATCGTATTTAGGAGTCCAGGCCGCAATACCTGCCAAATAACTAAGATCGATTTGTGTTTGGGTGGGAGAAGGAGCGTCTACAACCAATAAAATATTGGAAGAAGGTATTTTTTCTTTTGAGTTTAATTCGCTGAGCTGATCGTTGTATTGAGTTAACAGCTTTGTGAGTGCCCGCTCATCGCGTGTCATCTTCAATAATTTGTCATTGAGTTCGGTCATTTTTGTTCTATAAAATACCGTAGCAGCAGTAAGTTCGACTGTTTTTATACCTCCCCCTTCTCCAATTCTGGAAATATTATCCGTTAAAAGTAATTTCTCTTGTTCATAAACATTTTTGTCTGACTGAAGTTTCTCCAGTTTAGTTTGAATACTTTCAACAGAATCCTTCAGCATCGCAATCCTTCGATTTTCTTTTCTATTATTAAGAAAATCATTCTCCTGAGAAATGGAAATAATCTTGGCATTTCCGGACAATGAGGCTTGAATACTATTTACTGCAATCGCTCTAGGCAATCCAGAAAACTTCAGCTTCGTTCTCCCCGAACCAATATTTGCAGTCGCTTGACGATGTACGGATGCTCCGTTCAAATACACCAATACTTCCGAAATAGTAGATTGAACCTTAATTTCTTTTTCCTGTGAAAAAGCCGTTAGAGAAAATGCGATACATAAAATGGAAAGAATTTTTTCCTTGATCATAACCTGAGAAATTTATACTAAGTACGCTAACTACTTAATTGATATTGCTTAGGAGTAAATATAGTGTTTAGAAAAGTAAAGGCAATCGTTTATCCCTTTTTATAAAAATCCCTAATCACTCTTGCTATTTCATCGGTCTCAATCAAAAAGCCATCATGACCATAAAGGGAATCTATTTCCTTGTAAAACGATCCCATAATATGTTTTTGCAAATATTTTTGCTCGGAAGGTGGAAAAAGAATGTCGCTTTTTATTCCAACTAACAACGTTTTAGATTTCACCATTGCCAATGCTTTCTCAGCGCGACCACGACCACGACCTACATTATGTGAATCCATGGCGTGGGTGAGGTAAAGATAAGAATGGGTGTTAAATCTTTTTACCAGTTTCTCTCCTTGATACTGTTGATAGGTAATCGCCCTAAACCCTTTTGTTACTTCACAACTTTCTTCACTTTGTGTTTTGCAATAGGTTTCATAGGTTCTATAAGAAAGCAAAGCCATAGCTCTGGCTGCGCTCAATCCGGTTTTGCCTGCGTTAAGGGTACTATCTTCCCAGGTTGGATCTGCTTTAATTGCCATTCGTTGTGCTTCGTTAAATGCAATTCCCCAAGGAGAATGAAAAGCATTGGTTGCCATCAGAATTAAATGATCAATCAGAGATGGTTGAATGATGGACCACTCCAGTGCTTGCTGTCCGCCCAAAGAACCTCCAATACAGGTATGTATTTTTTCAATCCCCAAATGAACCCGAAGTAATTCATGCGCTGCCACCATATCACGAATGGTAACGGAAGGAAAAGAAAGATAATAACGATTTCCGGTCGTTGGGTCTATCTCTACTGGACCGGAAGTACCATAACAGGAGCCGAGAATATTCGCACAAACAATAAAATAGTCATCCGGATTGTATAAAAAGCCATCTCCTACCAACCCTGACCACCAACTTACAGGATCAGCATTCGCCGTAAGGGCATGACAAATCCATACTACTTTACTTTTATCCTTATGAAAAGTCCCATAAGTAGAATATTGAATTTTAATCGAAGGTAATTTCTCCCCTGACTCCAATATAAAATTCTCTGAATAGATATACTCTTTGTTCTCCACTTTTTTCTTATCTGATATTTGTTCCATGCTCTTTTACTTACCCAAATCAACAGCTTCTGTTTTTAAAAACAGAAGCGAGAACATTTACAGAAAAAAGAAATGAAAGCAGAGGCGGTGTTTTTACACAGCTCCAAAGAATTGCCATAATTTTTTAAAGAAGTTGTCATAACATAATTAATTTATATGCTCCCGTTTTCCGGGAAAGGATTTAGCACCTTACTTTTGAGGTAGGTTGCTAGAGGTTCTCAGAGCCTTTCTCTCCCCTCTTCTCTATAAATCAATTACTTGAACGATTAGTAACTGACTTTCGGTACCCAAAAGTACAACTCAAAATTGTATTTACAAATAAATTTGTGGATAAACTTACGCTATCGCTTGTTTGACTTGGTGAAGAAGTTCCTAAAAAGAGCTGACAAAATCCTTTCAAAGGTATTTCGAGTTTGAGCATAAAGACTACGCTTAAAATCAATTATTGGTAAAAAGTAATATGAAAATATATTGCAGATTTCGATATTACTAAACTCTTTTAGAATTTAACTTCCCCATCTTCCGATTGCGTGGAAGATTTATGGATTGATTTTTTACTTTGTTTTATTTAAAATCCGTACTTCCACTGATTCTTTTTATCTTTGAAGTTAATATTTTAAACCGTTAATTGATTAACGCAACCATTATTCAAAAAATGTAACTCATTGAAAAAAGTTTCTATAAATATTTTATTAATAACACTTCTGATTCTAATAAATCTCTCTATTTTTTTGTTCTGCAAACTTCTCACAGACGAAGAAAATTACCTTTGGTACAAAACTGCTTCTGATAAAATTTTGCTGGTTTCCATGGCAAGTATGGACATTATGCGAATCCGCTATTTCATATATGCCAACAGTATCAATTTTATACTTCTTGGGATTTATTTCGTGTATACAAATCAAAAAAGAACCGGAGGAATTATTGCTTTGATTGGAATAGGTATTCTTACCGGGGGAAATAAATTGTTTGAAGATACACTTGCAGAAAATTATTATATCATTTTTAAAAACCAAAATGTGCCGGAGGATTTTATGCTGGAGCCGGTAAAAAGTGCAGGGAAAAAAATAGGTCCTGAACTTATGAAAGAATTAACAAATAATACAGAAACAACCTTGCAAAGAAAACTGGCGATTGAAGGACTGGGAGAAATAAAATACGAACCCGCAACGGATATACTCAATGAAATTTTACATAATTTGAAAGAAAAGCCCGAGATCAGAGGAGAAGCGTATCTTTCACTTCTAAAAATAAATACCGAACGATCCGCCTCTTATACACGAATTTTTATCGGTTCTTTACACCCTATTGCAGATCAAGAAGTTATGAGATATATACGTTCTAAAGAAAGAAATTAACCATTATTTAGTATGCGTGCATAACAATTTTTTCTTTTATTCGTACAATTGTGTGACGAAGGAAAAGTAAAGAATTTATGGAAACGAAAAATCGAAAACCAACGGTATGCTCTAACATAAAATTTGCTTGGCACGCGATTGCAAGGCTATACAACGAACAAGGTTCAAAATACGGTGTTACTACCTCTGTAGGATTTGTACTTTTAAACATTCACAAAGAAGAAGGTATTCCAGCAACTAAAATTGCTCCGATGCTTGGGATGGAAGCACACGGTCTTTCCCGGATTCTTAAAAATCTGGAAGAAGACGCCCTTATATACCGCAAACAAGATGAAAAAGACAAACGATTGGTAAAGGTATACCTTACCGAAAAGGGCAAGGAAGCAAAAGAGGTGGCCAAAACTGTAGTAAGAAAATTTAACGATGCGATTAAAGAAGAAATTCCTGAAAATAAGTTAGCCATATTTAACGAAGTCATAGAAAAAATCAATAATATCATAACAGAAAAAAAGATATACAGTTAACGGTGCTTGTTGGATTAAGTAGTTATTTTTCTAACAAATGCTGTTAACATATAACCATTAACATTTAACTTTTTATACATGAAACGATTAATCAGAAAAGTAGCAGTGTTGGGTTCAGGTGTAATGGGCTCACGTATTGCCTGTCACTTTGCCAACATTGGCGCAGAAGTGCTCTTGCTAGACATTGTGCCCAAGGAACCTTCCGAAGCTGAGAAAGCAAAGGGGCTGACATTGGAGCATAAAGCCGTACGCAATCGAATTGTAAACGATGCTTTGCAGTCAACCATCAAAACAAATCCAGCTCCTTTATACGACAAAGCTTTTGAGAGCCGTATTACCACCGGAAATTTTGACGACCACATGAAAGAAATTGCCCACTACGATTGGGTACTGGAAGTTGTAGTCGAAAATCTTGAGGTTAAAAAAACAGTCTTTGAAAAAGTAGAAAAATATAGGAAACCCGGAACACTCATTACTTCCAATACTTCCGGTATTCCTATACACTTAATGATCGAAGGACGTAGCGAAGATTTTCAAAAACATTTCTGTGGAACACACTTTTTTAATCCCCCAAGATATTTAAAGTTATTTGAAATCATCCCGACCGCTAAAACAGATCCGGCAATCGTAGATTTTCTGACGCATTATGCCGATCTAATTCTTGGAAAAACACCTGTAGTATGCAAAGATACACCTGCCTTTATAGCCAATAGAGTAGGAATTTATGGCATCATGGAAACCTTATACGCAACAATAGAATTGGGGCTTACGGTAGAAGAGGTAGACAAACTTACCGGTCCGGTTATTGGACGGCCAAAATCTGCTACGTTCCGAACCGGCGATGTAGTCGGACTTGATACACTTATCAAAGTAGCCAACAATCTTTATTCCGGGTTACCAAAAGACGAAGCAAAAGACATGTTCAAACTACCGGAACTTCTGGTAAAAATGGACGAGAAGAAATGGTATGGCGATAAAACCAAACAAGGCTTTTATAAAAAGGTAACCGGAGAAGGTGGTAAGTCCGAGATTCTTTCGTTGAACCTGAAAACAATGGAATACGGACCACAGGTAAAAGCAAAATTTGCCACGTTGGAACAAACCAAAACCATTGACAATTTAAAAGATCGCTTCAAAGTATTGCTTGCCGGACAAGACAAAGCAGGAGAGTTCTATAGAAAAACATTCTATGGTCTTTTTACCTATGTTTCTAATAGAATCCCGGAAATATCAGACGAACTGTACCGCATAGATGCTGCTCTCTGTGCTGGCTTCGGCTGGTCTCTTGGACCTTTCGAAACTTGGGATGCCCTAGGCATAGAAAAAACAGTAAAGAAAATGGAAGAAGCCGGTCGCAAACCAAATCAATGGGTATACGATATGATTGCCTCCGGAAATAAATCGTTTTACAAAGTAGAGAATGGTATTCGCAAATATTACGATATACCAAGCAAATCCTATAAAGTAATTCCCGGAACAGAAAGTTTCATCATACTGGACAATTTACGCGAAACTAAAATTGTTTGGGAAAATTCGGGTGCTACGCTCTTTGACCTTGGAGACGGCATTGTGAACTTAGAATTCCATAGCAAAATGAATACTCTTGGGGGAGAAGTAGTAGAAGGAATTAACAAAGCCATTGATATTGCGGAAAAAGATTTTCAAGGACTGGTAATTGCCAATCAGGGAGAAAATTTTTCTGCCGGAGCAAATCTGGCACTCGTCTTCATGTATGCGGTAGAACAAGAATGGGACGAGATAGATTTTATGGTGCGCAGTTTTCAAAACACAATGATGCGGGTACGATATTCCGGCATTCCGGTGGTAGTTGCCCCACATGCACTTGCCTTAGGCGGTGGTTGCGAGATCACCCTGCATGCAGACAAAGTGGTAGCGCATGCGGAAACTTATATTGGTTTGGTAGAATTCGGAGTAGGTTTGATTCCTGCAGGAGGAGGCAGCAAAGAATTTACCGTTCGTACCTCCGATTCTTTTGAAGAAGGCGATATTCAATTAAATAATCTTCGAAATGCCTATATGAATATAGCAACAGCAAAGGTTGCCACTTCTGCGTACGAAGCAAGACAAATGAACATTCTTCGGCAAGGAGATGTAATTGTCTTGAACCGAGATCGCCAGATTGCAGAAGCCAAGCGGGAAGCAATAAAACTTGCAGAAGCTGGGTACACGCAACCGAAACATAGAAAAGATATTAAAGTGTTGGGGAAATCTGCTGTTGGCATGTTCTACGCAGGAGCACACACAATGCTTTCTGGAAAGTACATTTCTGAACACGATGTGAAAATTTCACAAAAATTAGCGCAAGTAATGTGTGGCGGAGAATTGTCTGCTCCAACCACCGTTTCAGAGCAATATCTTTTAGATCTGGAAAGAGAAGCATTTGTCTCTTTGTGTGGTGAAAAAAAGACACTTGAAAGAATTCAAAGTATTTTAAATAGCGGTAAACCATTAAGAAATTAAGCATTATGGAAGTATATATTGTAGCAGGTTATAGATCTGCTGTAGGAAAAGCACCAAGAGGAGTATTTCGTTTTACCAGACCCGATGAACTGGCAGCAGATGTGATCAAACATTTAATATCAACGCTTCCCGGACTTGATAAAGATCGTATAGACGACGTAATCGTAGGCAATGCCACTCCCGAAGCAGAACAAGGACTCAACATTGGTCGTATGGTTTCCCTTATGGGATTGGATACGGTGAAAGTTCCGGGAATGACTGTAAACCGATATTGTTCTTCCGGACTGGAAACCATTGCCATTGCGGATGCCAAAATCAGAGCAGGATATGCGCAATGTATTATAGCGGGTGGTGTTGAAACCATGAGTCCGATTCCCTTTGGCGGATGGAAAATCGTTCCAGGTCTTGATCTTGTAAAATCACATGCTGATTATTATTGGGGAATGGGATTAACAGCAGAAGCGGTTGCAAAAGATTATAATGTATCACGTGAAGATCAGGATAAATTTTCTTATGATTCGCATCAGAAAGCCGTGAAAGCGTTGAAAGATGGGTTGTTTAAAGAGGATATTGTACCTATAAAAATAAAAGAAACCTATCTGGACGAGAACGAAAAAAAGAAAACAAAAGAGTACGTGGTGGAAAACGACGAAGGGCCAAGAGCAGATACTTCGATGGAGGCATTGGCAAAGCTTAAACCAGTTTTTGCCAACGGAGGAAGCGTAACTGCAGGCAATTCTTCCCAAACTTCTGATGGTGCCGCATTCGTGATGCTGATGTCAGAAACGATGGTAAAAGAATTGAACCTAAAACCAATTGCAAAATTAGTTTCTTATGCAGTAGCAGGTGTAGAACCAAGAATAATGGGTATTGGACCTATCGAAGCCATTCCTAAGGCCTTGAAAATGGCAAATATGAAAAAAGAAGACATTGATCTCATAGAATTAAACGAAGCCTTTGCAGCACAGTCTCTTGCTGTAATACGCACCCTTGACTTAGACCAATCCAAAATAAATGTAAACGGAGGTGCAATAGCATTAGGACATCCATTGGGTTGTACAGGAGGGAAACTTAGCGTACAGATTTTCAACGAACTCAGACGCCGCAAGAAAAAATACGGAATGGTTACGATGTGCGTAGGGACCGGACAGGGAGCTGCAGGGATTTTCGAGTTGTTGAATTAAATACACAAAAGAGTACCTGATTTACGATACCTCTTGGCGATAAAACAACTGTCAATGAGAGGTTAGGCTTTCTAGCCAATTTAGAATGATTGAATTATTTCGAGAATAGCATTTTAAGATGAAATAATAGCGCATTTCTAAACTATTGTGAATAAAAAATCGTATGTATACATAACATTTTACTTTTAAAGAATATGACTACTGTAGCCACTAAAATCAAAGGAGGACAATTCCTTCTAAAAGCAACGAATGCTGCCGATATCTTCATTCCTGAAGAATTTTCCGAAGAACAAAAAATGATGCGGGATATGACTCGTGACTTTCTGGCGCACGAGGTACTTCCTATCCTTGATAAAATAGATCAACAAGAAGAAGGACTAATGCAGAAACTACTCGATAAGGCCGGTGAGCTGGGCTTATTGGGTACATCCATTCCTGAAAAATACAATGGTTTTGGCAAAGATTTCAACACCTCTTTACTAATAACCGAAACAGTAGGTGCCGGGCATTCCTTTGCTGTAGCGGTAGCAGCACATACGGGGATAGGTACATTACCAATTTTATACTTCGGCACCGAAGAACAAAAAGCAAAGTATCTACCAAAACTTGCAACCGGAGAACTGAAAGCAAGTTATTGCCTTACAGAACCCGGATCCGGATCTGATGCGCTCGCTGCTAAAACAAAGGCCGTGCTTTCAGCCGATGGTAACTATTATATTCTGAACGGCCAAAAAATGTGGATTACCAACGCTGGGTTTGCGGATGTATTTATCGTGTTTGCCCAAATAGATGGAGATAAGTTTACCGGATTTATTGTAGAAAAAGGAGAAGGGCTATCTCTTGGAAATGAAGAGCATAAAATGGGCATAAAAGGTTCATCTACCCGTCAGGTATTCTTAAATGATTGCAAAGTTCCCGTAGGAAACGTTCTAGGACAGATTGGGAAAGGTCATTTAATTGCCTTCAACATCTTAAACATAGGACGTATCAAATTGGCAGCAGCAGCATTAGGTGCTTGCAAACGCACGTCTACTTTAGCTATTCAATATGCCAAAGAGCGAAATCAATTTAAACAACCGATTGCAAATTTTGGTGCGATTCAGTACAAACTTGCGGAGCAAGCTATCTTAATCTATACATGTGAATCTGCCATGTACAGAGCTGGAGCAAACATTCAGCAAGCGGAAGAAGCATTTGCTGCCGAAGGAAAAAGTTTTGAAGATGCCTTGCTCTCTGCTGCACAGGATTTTGCGATCGAGTGTGCCATTTTGAAGGTGGCGGGTTCAGAAGTTTTAAATTATGTTGTGGATGAAGGGGTACAGATCTTAGGAGGTTATGGTTTCTCAGCCGATTATCCAATGGACCGGGCTTATCGTGATTCCAGAATTAATAGAATTTTCGAAGGTACCAACGAAATTAACCGGATGCTTACCATGGACATGCTTTTCAAAAAAGCGATGAAAGGTGAACTTGACCTAATGAGTGCAGTAATGGCTGTACAAAAAGAGCTGACCGGAATACCTGAATTTGGAGCCGAGGATACTACTCTTTTTGCTCCTGAAAAAACAGCTATTGCGAATATGAAAAAAGTAGTGCTTATGGCAGGTGGTGCCGCTGCTCAGAAATATATGGACAAACTGGCAAACGAACAGGAAATTCTGATGAACCTTGCCGACATTTGTATCTATACATACATGGCCGAGTCTGTTCTTTTACGAGTAGAAAAACTTGTTTCGCTAAAGGGTGAAGAGGCTTGCAAAATTCAGATTGATATAGTACGTGTATATCTGAACGATGTGTTGGATAAAGTTAATATTGCAGGTAAAAACGCTGTCAACTCGATGGCCGACGGTGATATGCAAAGAATGATGTTGATGGGCGTAAAGAGATTTACAAAAGCAGCACCTTTCAACACAAGAGATGCAAGGAGAAGAATTGCTGCTGCATTGATAGAAGCAAATCAATACGCTTTTTAGAATGAGTTGTGAAGTTGGAATTTACGAAAGAAGCCGTTCTGATAGAATCAGAGCGGCTTCTTTCGTGATGATAACCGTTTCAATTATGATGATCCAAAGAAAACACTTCCAAGCTTTTTATTACAATGAGTCCCATAAAATTTAGGACTCCTTGTCGTGGAGAATGAATCCCGTTAGATCTATCTCAATGCCGCCAACGCCGCATCATAATCCGGCTCTTGTACAATTTCAGGAACTTGTTCACTGTATTTCACTTTCCCATCTTCTCCTATCACAATTACCGCCCTCGACAGAAGCCCTGCCATAGGACCATCGGTAATTTCTACACCGTATCCTTTTTCAAAAGAATTATCTCTGATAGCTGAAGTAGGCACTACATTGGTTAATCCTTCTGCTTCACAAAATCTTTTATGGGCAAACGGAAGATCTTTGGATACACATATTACTACTGCATTCGGAATGGTAGAGGCATCTTTATTAAATCTTCGGGCCGATGCTGCACAAATTCCAGTGTCTATACTTGGAAAAATATTCAAGAGTATTTTTTTCCCTGCAAAATCCTTGAGACTTACATCGCTTAAATCTGTTTTTACAAGTCTGAAATCCGGAGCAGTAGCTCCATTTTCGGGAAGACTTCCTGCTGTATGTATTTCGTTTCCTTTTAGTTTAATTGTTGACATGTGTTTTAAGTTTTTTATAAATACAATGGAAATTGTTTCATCATCTTGTTCACTTCATTTCTCACTACAGTAATTTTTGTTTCATTTTCATGATTCATCAACACTTCATCAATCAACTCAACAATTTTTATCATGTCATTTTCTTTCAACCCGCGGGTTGTCATGGCAGCTGTACCTACGCGCATCCCAGAAGTGACAAAGGGAGATTTATCGTCAAATGGTACCATATTTTTATTAATGGTAATATCTGCTTTTATCAACGTATTCTCTGCAATTTTCCCAGTGAGATTTTTTGACCGAAGATCGATCAACATTAAATGGTTGTCAGTACCTCCTGAAATAATCTGATAGCCTTTTGATAAAAAAACTTTTGCCATTGCTTGTGCATTCATCTTTACTTGTTTGGCATATTCGGTATAATCGTCTGAAAGTGCTTCAAAAAAAGCTACTGCTTTTGCTGCAATAATATGTTCCAGCGGACCTCCTTGGGTACCTGGGAAAACGGCCATGTCCAATACATTGGACATCATTCTGATTTCACCTTTTGGTGTTGTATGCCCCCATGGGTTTTCAAAATCTTTACCCATCATAATTACACCACCTCTTGGACCCCTCAGGGTTTTGTGCGTCGTACTTGTAACAATGTGGCAATGTGGCATCGGGTCATTCAAAAGCCCTTTGGCAATAAGACCTGCCGGATGCGATATGTCAGCTAACAAAAGTGCTCCAACCATATCTGCAATGGCGCGGAATCTTTTATAGTCCCAATCACGGGAATAAGCAGAAGCACCGCATATTATCAATTTTGGTTTTTCTTTCAGCGCAATCGCTTCTACTTTGTCCATATCAATAATACCGGTTTCTTTTTCTACTC
>DATHPH010000210.1:0-4387 GCA_035484095.1 Cytophagaceae bacterium
AAGCTCCTTTGAACAATATGCTGTACCTCTTTGCTGGTTTTTCCAGTTACGTTGTAATGCCCTTGTTTGCTTTATCCAATGCAGGAATAAAACTGGACTTTAGTGCAATCTCTAACATTGGATCTACGATGAGTCTTGGGATTATTCTTGGATTACTGCTTGGAAAACCATTGGGAATTACGCTGATGACTTTTATGACAACCAAATTAAAAATTACCAGCATCCCTCCCAACGTGCGATGGATTGACATCTTCTGCATTAATATATTGGCGGGCATCGGTTTTACCATGTCCATATTTGTAACCAAATTGGCTTACACGGATAAGAATTTTATTGAAACTGCTAAATTTTCCATTATTGTTGCTTCTTTATTGTCCGGACTATTGGGCTATCTCATTTTATATTTTATGACTTCAGGGAAAAATAAGAATTGAAAACCTGAAGGCTTACATGCCGTTGTTGAAGCTTCTCTATAATACCGATTTATTTTATTATATTCAGTTACTAACTTAAAAGTGATGTTTCTTTTACAAAGCCTGCCGGTTTTAGTATGGCAGTGAATTTCTTTGTGGGGGAAAAAAAACAGGAACACGGTAAGGTGCTCCTGTTTGTGAAAAATAAAATATTCAATTTTTATCTTCCTGAGATGTATACTTGTTTGCTTATTACCTGATCTTGTAATACAAGGTTCACAATATAAACACCCGTTTTTACATACGATAAGGAATATGTGTTATCTCCTGACACCACCTGACCCGAAAGTACTTGTGCCCCTGAAGTGCTCAAAACCGTTATCGTTCCTGACGAAGGCATGTTTTGAAGATTTACATTGCTCTCGTAGGAAGAAATTCCACTTCTGATCGTTTGTGGATCTGTTACTGCTGTTGCTCCGGATAAAGTAACCGCTGCTGAAGCTGCTGATAAAGAATCAAGATTTCCTGTAGTTGCCAGTGACAATACAAAAACTTCATACGAAGTATTTTGTGCAATCGCATTTCCCATCGCATCTTTAGCAGTAGGTGACAAAATTACACTTAGGTTAGCTCCTGTTTTTGCTACCGCAGTATAATAACCTTGCGCTACCGCTTCTTGGGCGTTATCCAATGTAGCACCACTGGCTTGAGATGTGGGTACTACCAACACCGCATAAGATGCCACATTCGTTTCAGAAGAAGCTTTGTTAAAGGTAATCTTCATGTCGGAGGGATTGCCTGAATTGGCAATATCAGTAGCCACTACCATTGTTACAGGTGGTACCTGAGGTTGTACCGATAAAGTGAGGCTGGAAGCAGACTTAGCGATTGCATCGTCTGTGGTAGAATTTCCAATGGACATAACATAAACATTGTAGGCAGTACCGTTCACAATTGGATTGCCAAATACATCCAAAAGAGAAGATGGCAATGTCGTTGCGATATTTGCTCCTGTCTTAGAAATATCATAATAATAATTGGCTGTCGTAGTTTTCTGAGCAGAATCCAAATCAAAACCATTAGTGGCGGGTACTACAAATGCTCTATATTTAGTAATATTAGCTTCCGAAGATGCTTTGGTAAAACTTAAAATTATATCTGAAGCATTTCCAGCGTTACCTCCATCAGAATCCAATATGGCTGTTACTGCTGGAACGGAAGAAGTAGCACCTGCTTTGATTAGAGCTCCCGGACTGCTTTCATAAGCATAATCTAAAAAAGTCAAGGAACTGAAATCCGCAGCCAGATTTACTCTTATCCAACCATAGTAAATAATATTGGAAGCATCTGAAAATTGTACCCCAAGGTATTTGCTCATTTCTCCACCTACCCATTGTGCGTTTGTATTTGTTTTGTTATCACTAATAGTATCCTGACCAAGTCGGTAATAACTCCAATTAGTTTTCGATTTCAAAACAGAACTTACGGTGTCACCTAAAGAAAATTTAGTATCTGAGGTAAATCCTGACGAATATGTAACATTCGCCCAATCCTTAGTATTGATACGTGAATTATAGAAATCTACAACAGTAGTTAGATTTCTTTTATTCATAGTAAAATCCACTTGCCCATCGTTATTAAAGTCTATGCTATACGTTGGATTAGCAGCATTTACCACAGTATCGGGGTTGATGTCGTGGTACACTACTTGTGCCTCAGATTCAGCAGCACTGGCTAATACTACGCCTCCGGCTAAAGCGGAATACAATTGTAATTTTTCTTTGTAATTTTTTTTCATATTTGTTGTTTTAGGGGTTATGGAAACCAAGATACAAAAAGTTAGTATTTTTTCGTTTAATGGATTAAAAAGTTATTTTTATCAAATCACCAACTTCTTTCATTACTAATATAAATTATTCATTTTTAATAAATTACAAATTTAATTACTGCCATTAATGAAATGACTAAAACTAATTTTGCAACAGTTCTACACTATATAGCGGATTTGCTGTTTGGGCTTACATGACCCTATATCCCTCAGAGCAACATGCGACCTGACGAGGAAAATTTTTTCCAAATTCCCCCTTGTTAAAGCTTTTCTCCAACAAGTGCAAAAATAAACCCTTTGCAAATTATTAATTTACAAAGGGTAATATCTAAAAGCGTGTTCTCGTAGGAAATAAAATAGGCTTTTTTTAATAGTTCGTAATTGGACGTAACTATTCATTTACCTATTTTTCAGTATACTAACTTACATTACGAACTGTTACGAATGGTTAAAGAATAGGATAAAAACTTGACAAGTTCTATTCTAATCCCGTATACTTGCATCATATAACGACGCAAGATTATGGCTACAGTAAAAGCAATTTTAAGAAAGAAAGGAACCGGCTATATAGTCAATCGGAACAATGAGGGATTAGTCTTGATACAATATCAGCACCAACAAAAATGCTGTTGGTTCACTGTAAATTGTCAGCCAAATCTGGACAAAAGGTAGTAAAAAGTTAAGGTGATAAAAAGCCTAAAATATACTAACTTAAACTGTACAGATCATGGAAAAGAAACCTAAAGAAAGTGCAACTTCCTTAATCAATGAAATTAAGCGAAGAACCCGCCGAAAGTTCAGCTCAGAAGAGAAAATTCGTATTGTGGTAGAAGGAATGCGTGGAGAAGAATCCATTGCAGAGATCTGCCGTAAGCACGGTATCCATCAAAACATGTATTACAAGTGGAGCAAAGAGTTCATGGAAGCGGGCAAGAAACGACTTCATGGGGATACCCTACGGGAAGCTTCCAGTAGTGAAGTTGCTGAACTCAGGAAAGAGAACTCCGAGTTAAAAGAGCTTGTAGCAAACCTCACTCTTGAGGTTCATAAACTCAAAAAAAGCACCAACAGTTAGGGAGGAAACGGTATATGCGCTACAACAAATCTGAAAAGATGGAAATCATCCGTCTGGTGGATGGTTCCGAGCTTGGAGTATCTGATACGCTCAAAGAGCTTGGGATCAATAAAAGCACTTTCTACAACTGGTACAAAAGCTATCAGGAAAATGGACTGGATGGCTTGTCAGAAAGGAGAAGAAACTCTGGAGTATGGAACAGGATTCCTCAGGAAGTCCGAAACAAGGTGGTGGAGACCGCTCTGGAATATACGGCTCTTTCTCCCAGAGAACTGGCCTGGCACATCACAGACTATCAGAACTACTTCATATCGGAGTCCAGTGTTTATAGGATACTCAAGGAACGGGGATTAATTACCACACCTGCCCACATTGTACTTAGCGCTTCCGATTCTTATAAGGATAAGACCACAAGAATCAATCAGATGTGGCAAACAGACTTCACTTACTTTAAAGTGATCGGATGGGGCTGGTATTATCTCTCTTCGGTAATGGATGATTACTCCCGTTACATTGTAGCTTGGGAACTTTGTGAAGGAATGAAAGCTCCGGACGTGGCTTATACAATTGAAAAGGCAATAGAAAATTCAGGCATCAACCCAAAGTATATGCCAAGGCTTCTTTCCGACAATGGCTCCTGTTACATCTCCCATGAGTTGAAGGATTATTTAAAAAGCATTGGGATGCAACAGGTACATGGAAGACCGAATCATCCACAGACACAGGGGAAGATAGAACGCTATCACCGCAGCATGAAAAATGTAATCAAATTAAACAACTATTATAGTCCCGAAGAACTCAGAAAAGCAATAGAGGAGTTTATTCATTACTACAACCATCGGCGGTATCATGAGGCGATTAATAACCTGATTCCTGCCGATGTCTACCGAGGAAAAAGAGAAACAATTTTAAAACAAAGATGGCAGATTAAACAACGAACATTGAAACTACGAAAAAAGCAGAACTTGAAAATTTAACAAATCTCTCTTCCTGCTTTTGGAAAAAAAGAATACCTTTATTTATCACCTTAGCTTAAAGACTAATTTTGTCCATTTGATTTGAAGACATACA
>DATHPH010000211.1:0-3320 GCA_035484095.1 Cytophagaceae bacterium
TTGATTATTTTTGGAATATTCGCGAAATAAACCCACCCGCAAACAAACAAACAGATCTTGAGAAGTACGGTCTTACTAAAAAAGAGATTGCTTCCGGCGTCACGGCTAATGTGAGTTACGATAATAGAAAAAACTCCATTAATCCGGAGAAAGGTTATTTTGCTCGTTTAGCCTACCGCCCCAATTTTGCGTTTCTTGGAAGCAATACCAATAATTGGGAATCACTTACGATTGACCTCAGGACGTATGTAAAACTGCCAGGCAAGTCGAAAAACGTCCTGGCTTTTTGGAATTATAATTGGCTCACTACCGGAGGAAATCCACCCTACCTTCTTTTGCCAAGCACAGGATGGGATGTAAACAATAACTCCGGGAGGGGTTACATTCAAGGTAGGTTTCGGGGCAAGGATATGATTTATCTAGAAACTGAATACAGATTTCGCATTCTGAATAATGGACTTATTGGTGGTGTACTTTTTTTAAATGCCCAATCTGTTACGGATCAAAATACAAACTCCTTCCAACATGTATACCCTGGATGGGGCACTGGAATACGGATAAAAGTAAACAAATACTCAAGAACGAATATAGCCATTGACTATGGTTTTGGAGTGAATGGATCAAGAGGTTTCTTCATAAATCTCGGAGAAATATTTTAAGAACCGAAATATTAAAAAACACCTCTCTTTTATATATAAAAACTTACCTTTTGATTTTGATTTAAACTATTTAAATTTATAATTCACTAAGAATACAATTATGGGAAGAGCATACGAACTCAGAAAAGGCAGACGGGCTAAAAGATTTGACAAACTCTCCAAGGCCTTTACCAGATTGGGGAAAGAGATTGTGATGGCCGTAAAGCAAGCCGGACCAAATATAGATACCAACGCAAGACTTCGAACTGCCGTCACAAACGCCAAAGGTGTCAATATGCCTAAAGACAGAATTGAGGCGGCTATTAAAAGAGCTTCTGCAAAAGACGAAAGTGATTACGAAGAAGTTATTTATGAAGGTTACGGACCTTACGGTATTGCAATAGTAGTAGAATGTGCGACTGATAACCCAACCCGAACAGTAGGTGTCGTAAGATCTTTTTTTACAAGATCAGGAGGCACTCTTGGGAAAACCGGTTCTCTTGATTTTTTATTCGACAGAAAAGGTGTTTTCAAAATTTTAGGTACTGGACTTGACATGGAAGAACTGGAGCTGGAACTTATTGATTCTGGCGCAGAAGAAATTTCTCAGGATGGTGAGGAAATTTATATTTATACCAAATTCGTTGACTTTGGCACTATGCAAAAAGCATTGGAGCAAAAAGAAATTACTGTTATTAGTGCAGAATCAGAAAGAATTCCAAATACTACCACAGAATTGACCCCGGAACAGCAAGAAGAAATTTATACACTTATTGAAAAGTTTGAGGAAGACGACGATGTTCAAGCGGTATTTCATAATATGAAAGAGTCATAGACAAAGGCTCCTCTCATGTTATGAAAAATTATACTCTTGTCTGGGAATACTTTTTTGACTTGAACGCCTTTAATGTGAAATTAAAGGTCTATTCTAATCCTTATTGTTTGGTATTGTAATCGCCTGGATTTTTACTTTTCTCCTTTCCTGAAAGGGGACTTTTTTAAGGAATTTCTTCGTAAAATACTAAATTTTAAATAGGTGAAAATACCTATAATTTTCGCCTATTTGGTTATAACCCTTTATAAATAAAAGAGTTGATTTAGCGTTTACCCAACGCTTTTTTATCTAAAAAAAATTAGAAACAAAACATTAGTTCCCACCTATACGTATGATAAGAGTAAGAATAATACTTAAACTTCCAGTTTTTACTATTTAATATGTCATGCAAATTTCATTAAACGGGTTAAAAACATTCTCTAAAAGCAATTTTGGTTTGATTCCTCTTCCTTTCGAAGATGCAATATCTATAGAGTCAAGTAAAATACAGGAATTCATGCTTTTATGTTTGATGATTATTTTCCCGCTATTTGCTTTTTTTGATTATCATACCATCCGAAACGAATATTTTACAAATGTTACAAGCATACGATTTATAATAACCATTGCTATTGGAATAGGATGGTATCTTCAAAAAAAATTTAGGTTAAATCATTTCTATTTAAATTATTTCTCTTTCCTAAGCATCTCTGCCTTTTGTGCCTACTCAACATTTGTAGGCGGTAAAGAATATCTATACGAGCACAATTTAGCAAGCTGTACCGTTTTTCTTGCCGCTTCCCTTTTTTTTATCTGGCACTGGAAACATTCTATAACTATTGTCTTACTAACTGTTTTAGTTTATTTAATCGGCATCCAAATGAGTCCGGAAATATCCCTTCAGGAAATTATGGTTTCCGGCGGCTCTGTACTAATGACAATCATGTTTCTATTTCCAATTGTGGTGGCATATAAATATCAATCTTTTAAAAAAGAATTCCTTCTCCGAAAAACTTTAGAAGAATCAAGTATGGAATTATTAAAGGAAAAAACATCCGTTGATTTAAAGAACCAGGAATTAACAATAGCAAGGAGTTCGCTTGACAAGGCAAACTCCGAACTCTTGCAAATAAATTCAAGTCTTGAAAGTATCATTAAAGACCGAACAAAAAATTTGCAGGAAACAAATGCCGAATTGAAACAAATATTGGATGAACTTGATTTATTTCTTTATTCAAGTTACCATGACCTCAAAGGACCAATTGCACGTTTGATGGGTCTGGCAAACCTGGCAAAAAAAGAAGTAAAGGAAGACATTGCCCATTTTTATGTAGACAAGTTCGTAGACAACATTCAAGAAATGCAGCTGTTGATGCAAAAATTCAACATTGTAAATACCATTAATTCAAAGAAAGTTTTAGTTGAAAAAATTGATTTTAATGCTATTATTAATGAACTCAATAAAAAATACCAATTACAGTTTAGTACCATCAATTTCAAATTTGAAATCAACGGAGAAACGCCTTTCTATTCTGACCGAGAATTGCTTGGTTTTGCGCTTCACAAAATTATCGAAAATTCGCTAATTTTTAGAAAAAACAACGACGATGATTTTATTAAACTAACGATTTCCGTCTCAAATGCCAATGCTCGTATTTCCATATACGACAATGGTATTGGCATACCAGAATCCGTTATAAATAATGTTTTCCAAATGTTTTACCGTGGACATGAAATATCAAAAGGACATGGATTAGGTTTGTACATGGCCAAAAAAGCCTGCGACAAAACAAAAAGTTCGATCAAAGTAATCAGTGTGGAAGATAAATTTACGGAAGTGGTATTGCTTCTTCCAAACAAAAATAATC
>DATHPH010000212.1:0-1925 GCA_035484095.1 Cytophagaceae bacterium
TTTCAGCCTTGAATGTTTTTTATGTTGCATTTTGTTAATATTTTGAATTATTTTGGGAAATAAATTAAAATTCTGAAAAAGAATATGTTAAAGAAAATTATAATACTTACCGTAATTTCTGTCTTATTTCCGTTTATTGGAGTGAATGCGCAGAAAAGTTATTCTAAAGAAGTAAAAAAACTTCTTGAAAAGGCTGATGCCTATATGGACGTGGATGAATTTAACAATGCCGTTCCTTTGTATGTTCAGGCTGAAAAACTGGTGCCAAAAGATCCTGAAATTAGTTATAAAGCAGCAAAATGTTATTTTGAGCTTAGGCATGAATTAAAAGCACTTCCCTATTTGGAAGCTGCTAAAAATGGTAAAATAGATGATCCAGAGCTTTTATATATGTTGGGAGATGCATATCATAAAGCACACCAGTTTGACAAAGCAATCGCAAGCTTAAAAAGCTACAGAAGTTTCGTTAATCCTAAGGACAAAGATCGTTTAGAAGATGTGGATTTGCTTATTAACAACTGTGTCAATGGTAAAGTAATGGTGCAAAATCCTAAAAGTAAAATTTCCATTAAAAATCTGGGACCTGGCATCAATACAGTCTTCAACGACTATGCACCTGTTATTTCAGCAGACGAAGGAACCTTGATTTTCACTTCGAGAAGAGATAATACTACCGGAGGAGGAAAATCAAACGACGATAATGAGTGGTACGAAGATTTATATCTTTCAGTAAAAAGCGATACCGTTTGGTCCACTGCAGTGAATATGGGCCCTACTATTAATGGTAATTACCATGATGCCAGTGTTGGTTTGTCTCCGGATGGGCAAGAGCTTTTCATTTACCGTGATGATAAGAAAAATGGAGGTGATTTATACATCAGTAATCTTACCGGAACTGTCTGGAGTGAACCGAAGGCTTTGGGTTCTAACATTAATACGGCTTCTTGGGAACCAAGTGCCAGTACTACATCTGATGAAAATATCATTTTCTTTACTTCCAATAAAAAAGGAGGTTTCGGAGGTCGTGACATTTACATGACTAAAAAACAACCGAATGGAGAATTTGGACCGGCTATTAATTTGGGTCCTAAAATCAATACCAAATACGACGAAGATTGTCCATTCATACATCCTGATGGTAAAACACTTTATTTTTCTTCAAAAGGACATAAATCAATGGGCGGTTTTGATATTTTCCATACCTCCATTGACTTGGCTACAGGGGTAATAACTTCTGAAGTTGAAAATATTGGTTATCCCATTAATACAGCAGACGATGATGTATTTTTCGTATGGTCGGCAGATAATAAAAGAGCCTATTTTGCTTCTGAAAGAGAAGGAGGTTACGGAGAGAAAGATATTTATGTGCTTTATAGAGAAGATGCAGACGCTGACCTTGCCGTATTAAAAGGGAAAGTGATTTCCTGTGATTCCAAAAAACCTGTGGCCGCAACCATTATTGTAACGGACCTTACTACGCAGGACATTGTTGGTATTTATAACTCAAACGCAAGTTCTGGTAAATACACGGTAATACTTCCAGCAGGAAAAAACTACGGAATTACCGTAGAAGCTCAAGGATATCTTTTTTATTCCAAAAACATAGACATTCCAAAGTTGGATCATTATGTAGAATACAATGATGAGATATGTCTTAACAAACTTAAAAAAGGAACTACCATTGTACTTCGAAATGTATTCTTCGATGTAGACAAAGCTACTCTGCGTAAAGAATCAGAAGATGAACTAGAAAGACTTGAGAAGATTCTTAAATTAAATCCTGATATTAAAATTGAGATTTCAGGACACACCGATAGTGATGGTAGTGATGACCACAATAATAAATTGTCGGAGGCCAGAGCGAAGGCGGTGGTAGATTATCTTATTGCAAAAGGATTAAATAAAGAGATGTTTAAATGGAAAGG
>DATHPH010000213.1:0-1579 GCA_035484095.1 Cytophagaceae bacterium
AATGAGCATTTAACAATTAGAGAAATTTTTGGTAATACGCAATTATTTACTTTGCAGCCTTTCAGTATAAGAGTTCAAATAATTTCAGTTTGTAAACGATAATTAAAATGCGGAGAGCTGAACTAGTAAAACCATTTTTAGCATGAGAATTATCAGAAAAATATTATCAGGGAAGTTTTTAGATATAAATCTTTTCTCGCAAAAATATCAATTGGTTCATATCAGAATTGTAAACCTGGTAGGCACCTCCAAATTATCCGTTTGGGAGGAAATTTATAAAGGAGAGAACTCCCTTGCGATTGATGTGTCTGGATTAATAAAAGGTCCGTATAAAATAATCATAGATTTTCCCGAAGAAAATTCAAGAGAAGAGATTTTTACGATCCAATAGCTTTTTGATACTCTATGTCCAACTCGAAACAATGTAAACTTGCTATTTCATCCATTTCAAAATAACTGAATACCGGGCTTCTGTTTTCTCTCGGGGCGGAATATTCCTCTTTCCAGGTAATTCCCTTCATAGTGTTCCCTTCAATACTTACGATTCGAAAAGCCCTAAGTATTATGTTTCCGTTTATCAGGCAAATATCTACCGGATAATTCAACGAATTAGTACCGTCCTTGGTTTTATGCTTTTGTTCTTCTACAATCTTTTCTACCAGTTCTCTTAGCATCGTTTCACCTTTTATTTTATTCAACCAATTCTTTCAAAAACATTTCTTCTGCCTTGTTTATCCAATTACTGAATTCTTCTTTTACAGATTTGTGCTTTGGCAGATATTCCAATAATTTACTAATATCAAATTCAACACTGGCTATACCAGCCTTCGCTTTTACGGCATCGATTGCATTGCACTCTTGCTCAAACTGTCCTTCCGTAGGTACCATCATCACTGGTTTGCCCAAATACATGGCTTCACATATCGATTCAAAACCAGCTGTACTTACAAAACCAGAACAGTTTTTCATATACTCCAAAAAGATTTTATCATTTAACTTATGGAAAGTAAGATTTTCATGTGGCATAAAGTTATCGTCTACTCCTGCCTTATCCCAAAAACAATGCACATGAAGCGATTTGTGTGACTCGTGCCATTTGATAATATCTTCTCCATAACCACTGTTTACCATATAAGCCAGAATATAATCTTTGTTTTCAGGTAGGATATCAAAAATTTCATTTCGCAATAACGGTGGGAGCACTCTCATTTTTTCGCTTAAAACATCTTTCATAGGGCGAAAAGACAAACCAATTTTTTTTGACGCTCTGAAAGAAGTTGCTTTTGTATTCCACTGCACCAATAAACGATCCACCATTTTATCTTTTGGAAATTCAAAATCCGGATGTAACATCAAGTATTGATGCCCTACACATATATATTTGGCCGCAGGCTTATAAAACAATGAATAAAGCCCTCCGAGCAAGTCGTAAAAATTGATAATAATGTCCGGTTTATGTTCTTTTACCTTTTTGTCGATTACTTTCAGGTTGGAAAGAAAGAAACCGGTTCGCTTCATGTTTTGTGTAATTGTAGGAAATATCTGAATCGCTTTTCCCTTTTTATCGGTTACAAAATTT
>DATHPH010000214.1:0-6016 GCA_035484095.1 Cytophagaceae bacterium
CCGTTTCGAAGCAGATCTGGATATGAGGATGGACCGCAGTACTCAGAAAACGGCGAAAGATATTATCGCCACTTATTCTGAAAATAATCTTCATAAAATATTGGGTATGTATGGAGAAATTACGAATGCACGTACACTGGCAGCGACAATTGTGAGAGCCCGGGCGAATGATAAATTAGATACGGTAGAGGAATTGAAAAGTGCCATAAAACATTTAGCACCAAGAGGTAAAGAAAATAAATATTTTGCACAGGTTTTTCAGGCATTAAGAATTGAAGTAAATGATGAATTGAAGGCACTGGAAGAATTATTGGTTCAATCCGCAGAGGTACTTAAGCCGGGAGGTAAATTGGTTGTCATGTCTTACCATTCTTTGGAAGATCGCTTGGTGAAAAATTTTGTAGGGAAAGGGTTGTTTCATGGAGAACCGGAAAAAGATGTTTATGGAAATTATTACAAACCGTTTGATGCTGAAAATAGAAAACCAATAGAAGCAAGCGAAACTGAAGTTGCCATAAACAAAAGAGCTCGCAGTGCAAAATTGAGAATAGCGATTAAAAAGTAATTGGAAAATACGGTGGCAGAAAATACGTACAGAAAAAAAGAAGAAGCTACAACTCCTAAATCAAAAGGAAATTTGAAACCTACTAAGACGGTATTTCAAATGATTGAATCAACGCTAGGTCTTAACAATGTTCTTAGCAGCGGTCTTCCCATGCAGCAAATGCCTAAAATTTTGTTCATCATGGGTTTGCTTATTTTCTATATCGCCAATACACATTATGCCGACAAAGTAGTCCGAAATACATCTAAAGCTAAAACAGAAGTAGAAGATTTGAGAGCTGATTATACCACGTTAAAAGCGGATCTTATGTTTAAAAGCAAACAGTCGGAAGTAGCAAAAAGGGTTGCTTCTATTGGTCTTGAGGAAAGTCTGGTACCACCTTATAAAATTGAAGTAGAAGAAAAAAAATATATAACGAAAGAATAGATCATAAACCATTGCAAAATTGAATATTAAAAGAGACATAGTACTTCGTTCCCGTATCGCATTTGTGGTGATTTTACTCTTTTCTATTACGATCGTTTATAAAATTGTCAAAATTCAATTTCTGGAAAAAGATAAATGGAAAACCCTTGCCAATCAAAAAGTTTTTGAATACAAAGTAGTGAAGTCAACAAGAGGAAATATATACTCCGATAACGGAAGCCTTTTGGCTACATCACTTCCATTTTACCGATTGGCAATAGATCCCACAGTAGCCAGCGATTTGCTGTTCAGAAACGGAATTGATTCTCTTTCTTTTCTATTAGCAAAATATTTTAAAGATAAATCTGCAAAGGAATATTATCGGAAACTAAACGATGCCCGAAGGGAGCATAAGGAATACCTGATTATAAACCGAACGATGATTAATTATCAGGCAAAAAAAATGATGTCTGAATGGCCTATTATCAGGGAAGGGAAATATAAAGGAGGGGTTATGTTTGAAAAAATGGAAAGACGGTTTAAACCATTTTCTTTTTTAGCAATGCGAACTATTGGATTTGTAAATGAAAACAATACCGGAGCCGGTCTCGAGTACAGTTATAATAATTTTTTGGCAGGAAGAGACGGTGAAGCACTTTTTCAAAAAATGTCCGGTGGCAATTGGAAACCGATTCATAATAAAAATGAAATTGCTCCTGAGCAAGGTGTAGACATTCAGACAACGATTGACATCAACATTCAAGACGTTGCAGAGGCTTCACTTTTTAAACATTTAAATAAACATAATGCAGAGTATGGTTGCGTTGTATTGATGGAAGTGGCAACAGGAGAAATAAAGGCTATTGCAAATCTTGGTAAACTAAGCGATGGTCAGTATGCCGAAAACTATAATTATGCTATTGCCGCACAAGGGCTGACCGACCCTGGTTCTACTTTTAAATTGGCTTCGATGATTGCGTTGTTTGAAGATTCCAAAATAAAGTTATCCGATACTATTGATTGTGGTTACGGACGATACACGTTTTTTGATCGTGTCATGACGGATGCTACAGAAGGGGGATATGGGAGACTATCGGTGCAACAGGTTTTTGAAAAATCTTCTAATATTGGTGTTTCTAAATTAATTTATAAGCAGTTTGGTTCTAATCCTCAACGCTATGTAGACTACATAAGAGGGATGGGCTTGTCCGAACCGCTTGGTCTGCAAATGAACGGAGAAGCGAAACCATATATAAAAAGTCCTTCGTCTAAAAGTTGGAGCGGTGTTACGCTTCCATGGATGTCCATTGGTTACGAATTAAAAATGGCACCAATTCATACGCTTGCATTCTATAATGCCATTGCAAATAATGGGAAAATGATTAAACCTATTTTCGTCAAAGAAGTGAAAGTTGCAGACAGGGTTGTAGAAAAATATTCCACCAACGTTATTAAAGAACGGGTTTGTTCGGATGAAACCTTGGATAAAGTTCGCACCATGTTGGAAGGAGTAGTGGAGCATGGTACCGCTAAAAATATAAGCAACGCTATTTATAAAATTGCAGGAAAAACAGGAACTGCCAGAAAAATTAAAGACGGTGTTTATGTAAAAACTTATTACACCTCATTTGTAGGTTATTTCCCGGCAGACAAACCAAAATACAGTTGCATTGTGGTAATAGATAGTCCTAAAGGATTTGAGCAATACGGATCAAATGTGGCAGCACCGGTATTTAAGGAGATCGCCGATAAATTGTACGCGGTGGATTTAGAATTACACGAGGCTACAGAGCCACAAGTCACTTCCAGTGAACATGAATCAGATTTTCCTATCATAAAATCAGGCTACTTTGATGATCTTTCTTACTTATGCAATGAATTCGGTATTTCCAATCATACCCGTTCTGGTTCGGAAGAAGAATGGGTATTTGCCACTACTTCGAACAATGCAGTGATGTGGAACAATAGAAAAGTGAAAGAAGAATTAGTTCCGGATGTGACAGGAATGACGATAAAAGATGCTTTGTTTATACTTGAAAACAGTGGTCTGAAAGTAAGAATACATGGGAATGGTCGCGTCCATAGTCAAACACAGACGCCAGGAACGAAGGCTGTAAAAGGTAGTTATATAAATATTTATCTGGAATGATACGCATACTGAAAGATATATTGTACAAAGTTTCACTGAATTCTGTCTCAGGTACCACCGATGTCGAAATCAGCGGAATTTTTTTTGACTCAAGATTGGTAGGAGAAGGAAGTTTATTCGTTGCGACTATCGGTACTCAATCGGATGGACATCAGTTTATTGAAAAGGCAATTGAGAAAGGTTCAATTGCGATCGTGTGTCAGGTAATGCCGCAAGTTTTAAGATCTGGAATAACCTATATACAGGTCGTGAATAGTACTACGGCACTTGGTATCATGGCGGCAAACTATTATGGAAATCCTTCTTCGAAATTAAAACTGGTGGGAGTGACCGGTACCAATGGCAAAACAACTACTGTTACGTTGCTTCATAAATTATTTATAAAAATGGGCTACCGCACAGGGATGTTTTCTACGGTAGAGAATAAAATCAACGAAGAAATAATACCTTCCACACATACCACTCCTGATGCCGTTTCACTGAATCATTTTCTTAGTAAAATGGTAGAGTCGGGTTGTACCCATTGTTTTATGGAAGTCAGTTCTCATGCAGTTGTTCAACATAGAATTTCCGGACTACATTTCAAAGGAGCTATTTTCTCAAATATCACACACGATCATTTAGATTATCATAAAACGTTTGATGAATATATTAAAGCTAAAAAAGGGTTTTTTGATATGCTCGGGTCCGATGCTTTTGCATTGGTTAATTCTGATGATAAGCGTGGAAGTGTAATGGTTCAAAATACAAAAGCAAATAAAAATACTTTTGCCTTGAAAACCATGGCAGATTTTAAAGCGAAGATTATAAGCAATTCCTTTAGTGGGTTGGAAATGGAAATAGATGGGAAACAAGTTTGGTTTAAACTTATCGGAAGTTTCAATGCCTATAATATTTTGGCCGTATACGGTGCCGCTGTTTTATTGGGAGAGGATAAAGACGAAATTCTAGTGCAGTTATCCAACCTTGATTCTGCAAGAGGCAGGTTTGAAAGAATAGTTTCAAAATCAGGAATCATTGCCATAGTCGATTATGCGCATACTCCTGATGCAGTAGAAAATGTGTTGGAAACCATTAAAGATTCCAAACAAGGGAAAGAACAAATAATTACCGTAATAGGTTGCGGCGGAAACAGAGACGCAGCGAAACGTCCTTTGATGGCTGGTATTGCTACCAAATTGAGCGATAGGGTAATTCTGACTTCTGACAATCCGAGAGATGAAGAACCGCAATCCATTATAGAGCAGATGGAGCAAGGAGTTTCCATTACAAATAAAAAAAAGACACTATCCATTTTAGATCGAAAGGAAGCGATTAAAACAGCGTGTATGCTTGCCAAAGAAGGAGATATTATTTTAATAGCAGGAAAGGGGCATGAAGATTACCAGGAAATAAAAGGAGTGAAACATCACTTTGACGATAAGGAAATAGTAACAGAATTATTCAACGTATTGGGCAAGTAATTTTTTAAACAAATGCAAAATGATTAATTACAAAGTAGTAGATAAAACATTTCAATTTTCAATAAAAGTAATGGAGCTATATGTTTTGTTGCTAAAAAATGGTGAATTTGAGTTGGCCGAAAAAATATTGAAAAATAGCTTGGTGATAAGAGAAAATATCGAAGAATCATTTGCCGCCATTACCCTGCAAGATCGTGTTGGAAAACTTTCCGAAGCACTTCACAATGCAGCACAAGTGAGGTTTTGGCTAAAATTGATTCAAATGAAAAATATGGTGCATTCGTGTTGTGATGAAACTGTAGAAGGGATTAACGAAATTATAAATATTTTGAATTACCTGGGAATTAGAAGTAATGATTATAAACTTAATTTACAATATCAGTTGAACTAATGTTATACTATTTATTCAGATATCTCGAAAAGCAATTTGATTTGTTTGGAGCAGGATTGTTTCAATACATATCATTTCGTGCAGTGCTGGCAGCACTTTTATCACTTACTATTTCTATGGTTTTTGGTGGTAATTTAATTGGAATGTTAAGACGTCTTCAGATAGGAGAGAGTATCCGTGATTTGGGATTAGACGGACAAATGCAGAAGAAAGGTACCCCTACCATGGGAGGTCTTATTATTATCGGGGCAATCCTTATCCCTACGTTGCTTTTCGCAGAATTAAATAATGTTTATATCATTCTACTTCTAATCACCACTATTTGGATGGGAGTTGTAGGCTTTTCAGATGATTATATTAAAGTATTTAAAAAAAATAAAGAAGGACTTAAAGGAACGTTTAAAATTGTAGGGCAAGTAGGTCTGGGTCTTATTGTAGGCCTTACTCTTTTTTATCACGAAGATGTGGTAGTACGAAATTATTTGGCAGATCCAACATATTGTGATAATCTGTCAAATATTGCTTGTTTTGAAGATTCTAAATCACTTACTACTACTATTCCTTTTTTGAAAAATAATGAATTGGATTATGCTTCTATATTTTCATTTCTTGGGGAGAAAGGATATGTTATTGGCTATACACTTGTCGTTATTTTTATAATTACTGCTGTATCGAATGGAGCAAACATCACCGATGGAATAGATGGTTTGGCGGCAGGGACTTCGGCTATTATAGGGGTCACTTTGGCGTTATTGGCTTATGTATCGGGGAATAAAATTTTTGCCGATTATTTAAATATTATGTACATACCACATACCGGAGAGTTGGTTATATTTTGCGCCGCATTTTTTGGTGCATGTATTGGTTTTCTATGGTACAATTCTTTTCCTGCTCAAGTATTTATGGGAGATACCGGAAGTCTTACCTTAGGTGGTATTATAGCGGTGTTGGCTTTAATAATCAGAAAGGAATTATTAATTCCGGTACTATGCGGTGTGTTCCTTATTGAGAACGTATCGGTGATGATGCAGGTAGGTTATTTT
>DATHPH010000215.1:0-3778 GCA_035484095.1 Cytophagaceae bacterium
ACTCTTCAGGGAAGATTGCTTCCGTCATTGGTCGCTATTATTCCATGGACCGTGACAATCGCTGGGAAAGAGTAAAGCTGGCGTATGATTTGTTGGTAAAAGGCGAAGGGAAAAAATATGCATCTGCTTCCGAAGCAATCAGTGCATCTTATCTGGCTGATCCGAGAGGCGATGAATTTATTCTTCCAGCAGTTATTACAGGCAAGGATGGTCAACCCTTGGCTACCATTCAGGAAGGAGACGTAGTGCTTTGTTTTAATTACCGTACCGATAGAGGAAGAGAAATTACATTGGCTCTGAATCAGAAAGATTTCCCGGAGCAAGGAATGAAAAAACTAGATCTTTATTATGTTACGATGACCAACTACGATGATAGTTTTCGTGGAGTTAAAGTGATTTTTGACAAAGACAATCTTAAAAATACGTTAGGAGAAGTATTGGAAGCTGCCGGCAAAACACAGATCCGGATCGCAGAAACAGAAAAATACCCGCATGTTACCTTCTTCTTTTCAGGAGGACGTGAAAAAGAATTTACAGGAGAGAAACGATTGCTATGTCCTTCTCCTAAAGTAGCTACCTATGATATGCAGCCGGAAATGAGTGCCTTCGATATCCGGGATAAAATAATCCCTGAGCTGAAAAATAAATGGCCTGATTTTGTTTGCCTGAATTTTGCTAATCCAGATATGGTAGGTCATACCGGGGTGTTTGCTGCTGCGGTAAGAGCCTGTGAAGTAGTAAACGACTGTGCGCAAGCGGTGATTCAGACAGGTCTTGAAAATGGCTACACCTTTATTGTTATTGCCGATCACGGCAATGCAGATGTGATGATAAACGAAGATGGGACACCCAATACTGCACACACTACGAATCTTGTACCTTGCATTTTAATTGACAACGATTATCAGAAACCAATCAAAGATGGAAAACTTGGTGACATTGCTCCAACAATTCTTGAATTAATGGGTGTTCAGAAACCTGCTGAAATGACAGGGGTTTCTTTGCTCTAAATAATCCTGACGGTTGTTTCCCAATAAAAAAAGAAATGGATATTGTCCATTTCTTTTTTTTATGAACACCCTTCTTCTGATGAACAAGAGGCTCCTTCCGAAAAAAGCATGTTTACGTTGTTTTTTTCTTTTTCAAACGTTGTCCAGGAAGCATTCAGAGCTCTTAAAAATAACTCCGAGGGCTGTGCTCCCGAAACGGCATTTTTTCGATCGAAGACAAAAAAAGGAACGCCGGTGACACCTATTTGTCTGGCTTCGTAAATATCCCGTTGCACCGCTTCAGCGTATTCATTGCTTTCCAGCATTTTCTGAACCTCAATTTTATCCAATCCCGCTTCGACTCCAATTTGAATAAGGGTGGAGCGATCTCCCGTATTTTTCCCTTCTGTAAAATAGGCTTTGAATAATAATTCCTCCACCGCATCTCCTTTTCCGTATTTTTTTGCCAGGTGGGATAATCGATGTGCATCGAAAGAATTGGCAATTTTTGCTTTGTCAAAATCGTACACAAGCCCTTCTTCTTTTGCCATAGTGGTTACATAATTGTTCATTTCCTTGGCGTATTCCAATGTCCATCCTTTCGCCTCTGCCAAATATTGGTGAATGTTTTTCCCAGGCTGGCTTTTTAGTTCAGGATTTAATTGAAAACTTTTCCATTCGATCTCTATATCGTTTTTGTGGGAAAATTGACCCAATGCTTTTTCAAATTTTCTTTTCCCTATATAACAAAAAGGGCACATCACATCGCTCCAGATTTCTACTTTCATGTTGCTCGTATTATTTTTAAAAGTTCGACAGAATAACATAAATCTCTATCGAACGGTTCAGATTTTATTTTTTTGTTCCTGTTTTATCTGTCAAAAAAATGTTAACCAAGGTTGAAAAAAAGGAATTGAAGGCAAAATACAACCAGCGATACTACTGCCATCAATCCAATGATAAGAAAAGCAATTCCCTTTCCCTTAGTATCTGGATGAGCAGTGGGTATCATATCGAAAATACTAAAGAGCGTTTTCGTTACCCTCCAGGAAAATACAATAAACAACCCAAAGGCGAGTACCAATCCTGCACATTTGGCCCAGGAAATCTGGTGAGCAACCAAATAGGATATCAAGAGGGCGATACAACCGGAAGTGCCGCCTGAAACCAATGCTGTTTTGGCTTTTAAACCTATAAACGTGACAGCAGTGATGCCACAACATATAAGAAACAGTCCATAAAAGAGTAGTAGATTTTGTACGATGAGATCGTTCATGCAGCTTAATATTAAATATCAAATATAAGTAAACTTAGTTCAAGTTTACTTATATTTTCAAGTCAAAACATGTCTTTGAACTATAAAATAGAGTATGTCATTGACACCTTAATGACTCTATAATCATCATCGAGGTCAGTTTTAAGAACAAGTGCAATTTTATATGTGTAAAGCTCCTACCAACATAAGGAACTATAGACGACGTAGGCAACCTTACCTTTTTGGTAAGAAAGCTTCCTCGTTTTTTTCTAAAATCAATCTATGGCAAAAAATTGGTTACTACATTTGCGAAACGTATTTCGGTAATGCATATTTATCCAAGCAATTGAAATTCCGTGCAGTTCTTTTGCGATAGATATAAAAAATTTAAAAGTATAAGAAAATGGAAATAGTATTAAAGCCCGTTGCGACAGTTAAAAATTCGAGAATTGAACCGGTAGACGACTACTGGGAAGCCGTCATTTCGGACATTGAGCTTTGCGACCATATTCCGACGGAGGCATTAGAAAATATTTCAGACTTTTCCCATCTTGCAATAATTTACTATTTTGACCAGGTTGCTAGTAAAGACGTTGTGTTTTCAGGACGGCCAAGAGGGAATCCAAACTATCCATTCGTTGGAATTTTCGGACAACGTAAAAAAGACCGACCAAATACAATTGGACTTTGTACAGTGCAACTTTTAGAACATAACGGTAGAACAATTCGAGTAAAATATCTTGACGCAATTAACGGAACACCAATTTTAGACCTCAAGCCTGTATTCAAAGAATTTCAGCCTAAAGGGGAAATAAAACAACCAAAATGGGTTGCTGACTTAATGAAAAACTATTGGAAATAAATAACGAATGAACTTTTGGGTGTCATTATAGACGGCACACTGCTACGAATGGACAACGAGCTTGCTTTCAAAGTCATCAAACCCGACAAGTCGCTCGCTGACTTTGTAGAAAGTTTTTGGACGTTGCAAAACCATTCGGACACTGGTAAGGAAATTGTTGTTTTGCCCGACGGAAGAATTGATTTATTTTTTTCTCAATCAACGATTAAGCCTTTTAACATTACCCTTTCTGGAATTGAAACACATCCAGAGCAAGCAATGTTGGAAGCCAGGACCGTTATGTTTGTGATAAGTTTTAAATTACTGGCCATAGAATATATTTTTCACAACACCATTTCTCATATATTGGATTATGCCATACAGTTACCCACTGATTTCTGGAATTTTAATGCAAACGATCTGAACGATTTTGATCTTTTCTGTAAAAAGGCTACCCGGAAAATTCAATCACTATTACCAAAAAAGATTGACAACAGAAAGCATAAACTCTTTGACCTAATTTATTCGTCGAACGGAGCTTTGACGGTCACTGAACTTTCAGAAAAAATATTCTGGAGCAGCCGACAAATCAATCGTTACTTTAATCAGCAATATGGAATTTCATTAAAGGCATATTGTAACATTCTTCGTTTCAGGGCTTCATTGGAACATATCGCAGAGGGGAAATTGTTT
>DATHPH010000216.1:0-5474 GCA_035484095.1 Cytophagaceae bacterium
CCCCCTTTTTGTTGTTAAATTGATTCCATAAACAATCTTTTCATTTTCATGGTAGGAACACGGTTTACAAAATTTATACCCTCCAACAACGAAAAAAGTTCGTTTGACAAAATGTCGAAACTCTTTTTCCAGTTGCTGAACTATACCTCCGGCGATGTGCAAGAAGCCTTGGAATGGTTGAACGAATTGGATCGAGAATATACGCTTACAGATAATACCTACGGAATGGGCGACTTTATTGAGGACCTGAAAGCCAAAGGATTTATTGAAGAGGGAGAACAAAAAGGCTCTTTTGACCTTACGGGAAAAGCCGAACAAACCATACGTAAAAATGCATTGGAAGAAATTTTTGGCAAACTCAAAAAAACCAACCAGGGAAATCATAAAACAAATTATACGGGCAAAGGGGATGAATTAAATTCCGATGTGCGTCCTTTTGAATTTGGCGATACATTGGATTCGATTAGTTTAACGGAATCACTTCAAAACGCACAAGTCAATCATGGTATAGATGAATTCCGACTTACGCAGGAAGATTTGCAAGTGCAGGAAAAAGAACAAAAATCGCAGACATCGACCGTTCTTATGATTGACATCTCACACTCCATGATTTTGTATGGAGAAGACCGAATTACTCCTGCAAAAAAAGTGGCCATGGCACTGGCTGAATTAATCAAAACAAAGTACCCAAAAGATACTCTTGACATTATCGTTTTTGGTAACGATGCCTGGCCTGTGGAAATAAAAGATTTGCCTTATCTTCAGGTTGGTCCTTACCACACCAATACTTATGCAGGATTAGAGCTGGCCATGGATTTGTTGCGTAGAAGAAAAACTGCCAACAAACAAATCTTTATGATCACGGATGGAAAACCTACTTGTCTGAAAGAAGGAAATCAATATTACAAAAACAGTTTCGGTCTCGACCGAAAAGTAATCAATAAAACGCTGAACATGGCGGCACAATGCCGAAGATTAAAAATTCCAATTACTACCTTTATGATTGCAAAAGATCCCTACCTTCAGGAATTTGTACGGGAATTTACCAAAACCAACAACGGTCGGGCCTTTTACAGTTCCCTCAATGGTTTGGGAGAATATGTTTTTGAAGACTTTGTAAAAAACCGAAGGAAAACTGTAAAATGATTTTTATCCAAATGATAAATTTTCGCTTTTCATAAAATTTCTAAAAATAACCTAACTTACTACCACAATTGCACTCAAGCGTTCTCTAAAGAACAAAACCAATAAAATGAAAGTAAACACCGAAATCAAAACCCTGGGTCAGTTGAAGGCTTCCGGTTACCAGTCAAAATCTGTGAAGGAAGAAATGCGACAAAATTTAGTCGAAGCTCTGAAAAACAAAAAAGATCTTTTTGATAAAATTAAAGGTTACGAAGAAACCGTTATCCCACAGATGCAAACCGCAGTGCTCTCCAAACACAATCTTATTTTTCTGGGATTGCGAGGACAAGCAAAAACAAGAATGGCTCGCCTGATGACGAATTTATTGGATGAATATATTCCGGTAGTAGAAGGTTCAGAAATAAATGACGACCCGTTAAATCCTATTTCGCGTTATGCATTGGATTTGATTCAATATAAGGGCGATGAAACTCCTATTGGCTGGCTGCACCGGGATAATCGCTACACAGAAAAACTGGCTACTCCCGACGTATCTGTTGCCGATTTAATTGGTGACTTAGATCCTATCAAAGCCGCCACCATGAAGCTGACGTATGCAGACGAGCGTGTAATCCATTTTGGTTTGATTCCGAGATCACACCGTGGTATTTTTGTGATCAATGAATTGCCGGATTTACAACCACGAATTCAGGTCGCTTTATTTAATATTCTGCAGGAAGGAGACATTCAAATTCGCGGCTTTAAATTGCGGTTACCGTTGGATATTGAATTTGTTTTTACAGCCAACCCGGAAGATTATACCAATCGGGGTTCTATCATTACTCCGCTAAAAGACAGAATTGACAGCCAGATCCTGACACACTATCCGAAAGCCATTGATATTTCAAGGCAAATTACAGAACAGGAAGCACGGTTAAGCGATTTCCAAAAAGCGAATATTAAAGCTCCGGAATTAATAAAACAACTCGTTGAACAAATATCCTTCGAAGCCCGCAAGAGCGAATACGTGGACCAAAAGAGTGGTGTATCGGCACGACTTACAATTTCTGCTTTTGAGAACATGTTCAGTACAGCGGAAAGAAGAATGCTCTTAAGTGGCGACACTAAAACATTTTTAAGAATCTCAGATATACTGGGTGTTATTCCTTCTATCACCGGTAAAATCGAATTGGTTTACGAAGGAGAGCTGGAAGGAATTTCCAGTGTAGCCATTCATCTTATAGGAAAAGCCATTCGTCAGGAATTTGAAACCCTTTTCCCAAATCCGGAAAAAAACAGAAAAATAAAAAAGGGACAGGAAAAGAAAAACAATCTATACAAAGAAATCATTGACTGGTTCAACAATGGTAATTATGTAGACTTTCTTCAAAATATGTCGAACGCTGAATATGAACTCACGCTGAAATCGATTCCTGGCCTGGAAGAGATGGTGACTAAGGTTCATCCCATGCTCAACAAAGAAGAAAAACTATTGTACATGGAATTTCTGTTGCACGGCCTTGCCGAATATTCCCAAATCAGTAAACATAATTTAGATAGTGGAATTCAATTCAAAGATCTTTTAGGAAGCCTTCTGAACAATCTTGGTTCTTCAAATATAGAAGACGACGAGGCAGCTGATGATCTTGATTTTCGTAATAATTAATCTTTCCAACTGTAAAAAAACATTCGCATGAAAAGGAAAATCATATTTCTTCTGGGTTTGTCCACTATGCTTTTCTTAATATGGTGTTTTAGTTATCCTGCAGATAAATTATTGGCTCCTGTTAAACTTGCCGAAATTATAAAAGATCCAAAAGTAACCAAACCCTATATTATAAACGTTGGACCAACACCAATGATTAAAGGTGCGAAATACATCGGTGCTGCGGAAGACCCTGCGAATAAAGAGAAGTTGAAAACAATGGTAAAGGATTTTCCGAAAAATAAAGACATCGTGTTGTATTGCGGTTGTTGTAAATTGGAAGACTGTTGGAACATTCATGAGGCAGATAAAATAATGACCTCCATGGGTTTTACCAATTATAAGATTTTGAATATGCCTGAAGATTTTACAGTGGATTGGCACAACAAGGGATATCCGATTGAATAAGTTATCATCAGGATATTAAATTGTAAATAACCTAACAAAAATCCTGTAAATCATAATTATACCTTATTTTAATTGAGGAACAATCAAAATAGGCTATCTAATTTCCCTTTAAAATTTCTGACAGACGTCTTTCATAGTTTTTCCCAATGACATTAAAACTATGATGTTGTTCGATGTAACTCTTTGCAGCCAATCCTGTTTTCTGTGAAAAAGCCTGGTCTTCGTATACTTTTCTCATGTAATAGGCTGCATGCGCAATATCTGGTTCCGCCCACTCCGCTCCTTCTACTACATGACAATAATCCGATTGTTTTACTTTCACAAGGGAATATTTTACAGGGCAAGAATTCTCTTCGTTCATAAAATCTTTGTTACCCGAATAATGAGTTGCGATTACAACTTTCCCCATTTTCATTGCTTCTGCCATACCCAAACCAAAGCCTTCGGAACGGTGCAACGAAACATATACATCACAGGTCTGAATTAATCCCAGGATCGAAGTACGGTCCAATGTTTCGTCAATCAATATAATTCTTGAATCGAACTGCACGCTTTCCTTTAATTCCTTTATTTTTTTTATGTGTTCGGGTTGGGTGTGAATGCTGTTAATTTTTAACACCAAACACACTTTATCTTTTTTTTCTACAGGAAAAGCATTGGAAAAGGCACCAATAACGGCATCCGGATTTTTCCTGCTTTCAAAGGACGAAAGATCAAACGTAAACAGATATAAAAAACAATCTTCCGGTAAGTTAAAATGTCTCTTTGAATACCCAACCGGATCAATAAAGTCAACCGGTATAGGCATATAATAAACCGGTAAATGAGTAGATCTTTCTAAAACCTCCTTCACAAACCTCGAAGGAGCCCAAAGTTCCTGAAGGCATTTGTTTTGTTCGCGCCAATGTATAGGATACTCCGACAATTCCCAGTAACCATACCCAATATTATAATGGCTGCGTTCCATTACTGTCCCTTTATACGAATTACGATAGGCAAGAATTTTATCGGCATTGTAACAAAACAAATTTATTAGAAATGGATTTTTTCTTATAATAAACGGTTTTAACTCTTGATTTGAATCAGAGTGTTTTCCTGATTTTCCTGCATTGTTCACACAAAACTCTATTTCTGTTGAATGAATGGCATGAGTAACCAGTCGGATGTGTTCGGCAATTCCGAAATCGCCTTTGGCGAATCCAATGATATTTACACCCGACTCCACTTTTTTATATCTGTAAAACCATGAATAAAAAAATAGAAAAATAGTTTCTCCAAAATCATTGATAGAAAAATATATTCTCTTTAATAAAATATAAATGGGGTTTTTAGTCCTATTCTCTTTTAATTGGTGATATAACGACAGCACGTATCCTTTAATTTAAAACGCAAAATTATAAACTATTTCGTCCCCTTCTAGAATAATTTATATAAAAGGATGTCTAAATTCTGAACAGTTTCGCTGCTTAATAAACACTATGTATATAAGTTGTTTATTTTTTGTGGATTAAAAGCTTATTTGTTTAAAAAGGAATCTGGCTCGCGTTCTTGTTATGTCTTCCATTTTATATTCTGAGCATCCTAATCGGTTCTTTGTTTTTGACAATATCTTTCTTCATGCAAAATTTATAACTGTCTTAATTAAACCTTTGGATTTGATAATGATCTATACAGACAATTATAAATCAACAAAATTCATCTTTATGAAACAAAAATCATTTATCCTTTATTTTCTGCTTTTCGCATCCTTCGCAGTCATAGTACAATCTTGTAAAAAAGAAACAGGACCTACAGGTGCCACCGGGCCTGTTGGACCCACCTTAACTGGTACGGCATCAGGTTTTGCCTCTTTATACGATGAATATGGAAGCAAGCTTTTTACAAATTTATCGAATACAAAAGTTTACATTATCGGTGCATCGGATACAGTGTATACAGATACTACTGGAAAATTCAATTTTACCAACCTTAAAACAGGTACATACAATCTTACCTTTTCAAAAAGTGGATTTGGCTCTGTCAATAAAAATGTCAACTTTATTGGAGACAGTACTTTCCTTTCCGATACAAGACTTTCTGCTGTTCCAACTTTTACAGTAGTTTCTCCGCTTAATGTAACCATTTCCGGAACAACCGCTACAATAACCGGAAACATTTCTGCTGTTCCTTCCTACACGGCACAGGTGGTGGTTTATGTAGGAAGTTCGGTTCCAACACCAACCTCTTATTTGCTTTC
>DATHPH010000217.1:0-3253 GCA_035484095.1 Cytophagaceae bacterium
TTTTTAAAAGTATTTTCACGAATTAATACTTTTAAAAATGAAGGTTCTTTAGAAGGTTGGATAAGAAGAATTGCCGTTACCACTGCCATTGATCATTATAATGACCGAAAGAGAAAATTTAGTTTTAGTAACTATGAAGAAATTGAATATTCTAATCCATCGCTCTACAGTAATGAAGAAATTCTGGATCAAATTAACGCAGAGGAACTTCTTCAGATAATGAATGAGCTACCCGAAGGGTACAGAATGGTATTAAACATGTATGCTATTGAAGGCTACTCCCACAAAGAAATTTCCGAAATGCTTCATATTTCTGAAGGCACTTCTAAGTCGCAGTTGTCAAGAGGCCGGAAAATGCTTGAATTGCTATTAACCAGAAAAAATGCCTTATCCAATGAGTGAAAAAGAACCACCTATATATAAATCGTTACGAGACAAATTCGAAAACTTCGGAAATGAACCTCCCGTTTTCATTTGGGCAAATATTGAGAAAGGCTTAGCCAAAGACAAGAAAAAAAATTCCTTCCGAAAAGGGTTATACCCAGGAGTAGTAGTATTGATTAGCCTGTTGTCGGCAAGTGCAGTTTACTTAGTTTACGAAAATTATAAAAAGGAAAATTTTCTTCCGGATAACACAACCATCAGCGATAAAAAAACGATCAGGAATAATAGTTATCCTCAAAATAATATTAAAAATGGCACCATCACATCTGCTGCATGGAATAGAAACAACGAAGCATTGACAGATTCCTCTTCTGTCTTAAATATACCTGGTAAAAATACAAGGACAATGGATAATTCTACCATGTATTCAGGTATAAACAAAACACCGGAAACAGAAAATCCTTCTATTGGAGCAAATGACATAAATGTTCAACCAAAAGAATCTTATCGTAATAAAAACAATAATGCACCGGGTGGAGTTTCTACAAAACAGAGTAGAGGAGTGGAGTATCCTGAAAATTCTTCTAATTCTTCTAAAAAAGATATTCATAAAAAGGAGAAAATCACCTTGGATAAAGATTCAGAAAAAAATCTTAGCGATGCTCGTGAAAGGGAAAATGCTACAAACAAAATTGACAACAATAGCAATACACCATACAATTTATCTTCATTAACAGAAGAAAGCACAAACGATACCCGTTCAAATTCAACAATGAAAAATTCAGGGGTTGATTCCTTTAATGCTAAACAAAAATCAATAGAAACCATTAGCAATACTGCAATTCAGAATAATGCCTCTATTCCCGAAAGTATTTCTATGAATAAAGAGAATGATCGTATAAAGGATTCGCTGGGATCCCATTTTATTTTTACCAATCCCTCCTTTTCCGGTAACATAGCAGACACTAATAATCACATAAAAACAGAAAGTCCTACAACTTTAAAAATCGATACTGCCGGCAGCAAGGATACCACGATAAAACAAAACGACGATAAATTAAAAGAACCTGACACTTCTACTATAAAACCAAAACACCGACTGATTGTATCTGTTTACGGAGCACCGGAAAAGCTGCTCCACCGTTTGATTCAATACCCTAATATTGCTTCATCTACTTCACGTGCCTATTCCTTAGGGATCAACCTTGGGTATACATTATCCAACCATTTATCCTTAGAGACGGGAATAGGTTTGCTTCATTCGCATACTAATTACCGCTATCATTATAATACAACTGTCACTAACACCACGACGACTATAACGTATATTACTACGTATGATTCCCTTGGGGGGACTATAATTACTCCTGTTACCAGCACCACCACTACAAACAGTACTCAAAATAATACAGCACAAGCCACCAGTGTTTATACGTATATGTATATTCCCGTTGACATAAATTACAAAATTGGTTCAGGAAAAATATTTTTCAATGTATCAGGAGGTTTGGCTCCTGCTTACCTTATCAGAAACAAAGAAAGCAGTATAGCCGATTCTACTTATTCCAGACCACAGACAAAGAATTTAAATCTTTTTCTGACGATGTCGGGTTCTATCAACTATCATATATCCCGATATATTGTACTCTATGCAGCACCGGTGGTGAAATACGGACTATTCGATCTATACTCCAATACTCATCCTTCATTTATAGGAATCAACGGAGGTATCCGTATCGATATTAGCAGAAAATAAAAAACGATTTATTAGACTTCCGTATTTAGTCAATAAATCGTTTATCCTCTTTTTTCTGTGCAATCAAAAAGATATGGCTTGGCACCCGCAGCCGCTCGCGTTCCGCGAGTGGCAACTATTTGTTAGTCCTCTGGACGGGTAAAACGCCCTAACGTAAATATAACCACCGGGATACTAGTATCAACATCAATATTCATCTGTTTGAGGAGAAGATATTGGATTGGCTCTATTGTACTGGTAATAGGTAGGATCCGATCCAATATTTGCAACAACAGGATTGTTGTGAATGTACTCCATCTTCGGAAAAAAAAACCTGTTGAATAAACCTCTCATCTCTTTTCAGTGCAATCAAAAAGATATGGCTTGGTATGATCGGATATACATACATGACAACAGCGTGAGAGTTGCTTCAGCGGAGGCTTGAACCAGTGAGAGAATGTACTTAATAAAAAAAATATTTGATATTATCAATATAAAACAAGTTGTGATATTAAAAGAAATATTACAACTTGTTTGAAAATTAAAGCGCACAAGAAAATTTAAACAAATAGATTCCAGATTACTTGACTTTGCGACGAAGTTTAATGCTAGGTTAACTAAGGACAGGTCTAACTTTCCATAAGTATTAAGAAAGTTTGAAGAACGAAGAATGGACTGGATAAATAATGGAATTAATAAAGCCATAATTATTCATATTCAATTGCATTTCGGACTTGAAGGTGTTAACGCTACTATTTGGAATTTTACAAATGGTATAACGATGCAGAATCTATCAAAAGAAAATTGATTAAGAGACTTATAGAAAACCAACCGTTTGAAATTTTGGAGGATGACATTGTCTGTTTATTAAAATAATCTGAAGAGAATTTAACAAGTATTAGAATGAACAAACCGGTAACGTTCAAAACAACCTTAACTAAAGAAAAAATTATTGAGTTGTTAAACAAAAATACTTTTCATACTGAATTGATTATTCCTCCTTCATTTTTTGCTGGGAAAGAATATTTTTATGGTCAAGTTACCAAAAAAAGAATAAGAGTAGGAAATGCAAACAGAACCAATAGAAATCCATCTCCAGTTTTTGAAATTTTCCTCGTTGAGAATGAAAAATCT
>DATHPH010000218.1:0-3050 GCA_035484095.1 Cytophagaceae bacterium
CAAGTCAATAACAAAATAAGATAATCATAAATATATATAATTATCTTACTAACAAGAAATTAAAAATAAAAAACCCTTCCCGTATATTAAAAATTTTTGTCTTATTGCCTTTTTTTTCGATGCATTTTAAGTATTTCTTCATCACAAAATACCTTTGGTATTAGAAAGCAACAATAATTATTTTTTTAGATTTCCTTAGTTCATTAACCTATTTAATGTCTTACATTTACGAAGTTGTACATTTGACTATTTTCAGGATAAAACAGTTTATGCAAAAAATTTTTCTTGTTTTCGGAGCATTATTAGGCGCACTTTCTGTCATGATTGGAGCTTTTGGAGCACACGTCCTTAAAAAATTACTTATCGAAAATGGCCGATTGGATGTTTTTGAAACAGCCGTAAAATACCAGTTTTACCATAGTTTTGCGTTACTTATCACCGGGATTATATTATTTAAATTACAGCATAAACTATTTGATTATGCCGGAATTGCCTTTATTTCCGGAACGCTTATATTTTCAGTCTCCCTCTACATTCTAAGTATCACCAATGTAAAATGGTGGGGAGCCATCACTCCTATCGGAGGTATTTTTATGGTTATTGGATGGATCTTCCTGGCGATTGCATTGGTAAAATCATTATAACTCTATAACCATGCGAATAAGACCGGCTATTGTTCTTGAAGAAAACAGCAATATTATGCTGATGCGTTATTCTTACTCAGGTAAAGACGTATATCAGTTTCCGGGAGGAAATACAGAAGGCATTGAAAGTTTGGAACAAACACTGATCCGTGAATTGCAGGAAGAATTAAATCTTCCCGTTGCTGTCCACAAACTTCTTTGTACAGCAGAAGTTATAAACTCTCAAAAGCAACAAGCTACACTGCACTGTTTATTTTCCGGTGCAATCCAGAATTCCTTCTCACCCGTCATTAACAAAATGGAAACTTCCGCACTGGAAGTAGTATGGATGAAGCTAAGCAAACTCGATCAACTTAATTTATATCCGGCGGTTGGCATTTACATAAAAGAATTATTTAGTAAAAAGAGAGACGATTTTTGCCATTTAGGGGTAATAGAGCAACCTTGGTTTTGATTTTTTTAAATTATTGTTTTTGGAATAAATCAAACAGGAAGGAAGTATACCCTTGCAGCCAAAAAATTCCTGAGACAATTAGAAAATCTGATTATTGCATTACTATCATTTTGGCAATACGTTACAAATCAAAAAAACCTGTTCGATTTTATTGGTAGCATTTGAGAAAATAGTTATGGCTTTATTTTGCCTCCCCATTTTTTCTTGTTTTTTAGAATCAAAACTCACAACAACTTCTCCTGATTTCCCTGGAGCAACAGGCACTTCTGTATATTTTCTCGAAGTACAGGAACAAGTAGTAGTAACATTCTGAATAACTAAATCTTTATTCCCTGTATTGGTAAACTTAAATGTGTAACTAATGGAGTCTCCATAAGTAATATCTCCATAATCTTTTATTTTCTCAGAAAAAGTGATAATAGCACCCGATTTTTCCTCTGCACTTTGACCTTGAGAAAGGAATGTGTGCACAACTAAAAATAAACCTAAAACTATTTTTGTCCCATTCATTTTAACACGAGCTTAATAACACAGATGTATACTAAATCTATCAATTTTTTTCTGATATTCAAAATATTTTCCCTTTTGCATGTAATGGTATAACGCAAAAGAAAAGAATAAACTATTAGAGGCATACATTATTTTTCAAAGTAGTATGAACCAGAAGTACCCCTAGCTTCTGAAAAAACGCTCATGAAAATTTACTAAAAAAACCTCCTTTGTTGCTCTGGTAACTGCGGTATAAAGCCAGCGCAAAAAATCTTCGTTAAGATTCTCATCTGTTAAATATCCCTGATCAACGAAAACGGCATCCCATTGCCCTCCTTGCGATTTATGACAAGTAAGAGCATAAGCAAATTTGACTTGCAGGGCCGTAAAATATTTATCTTTTTTGACCGCTTCTAACCTTGCGCGTTTTGATATTAAATCTCCGTAATCCTTCCAGACCTCTTCAAATAATTTTTTGTTCTGCTCGGGTGAAAGGCTCGCATTTGAAGAATACAAAGTTTCCATAAAAGCAACAGCCTCAAATTTTGGATGTTTGGGATAGTCTAGAAGCCGCAACTCTACATGAACAAACCGAAACCCATAAATCTCTTCGTATTTTTTCACCTTCATTACTTCCACAAATTCTCCATTGGCTAAAAAACCAGCGAAAGAATCTTCCGGCAGAACGGTATAATTATTTTTCACTACCATTAACAAATCTCCTGCACTGATCTCGTCTTCCACACTTTTTATAGTTTGTCGAATATAGCGATTGTAACCTGTTGCAGATTTATTGGATCTTGTTATTACGATCGTATTCTCTTCTCCGTATTTTTTATAAGCATAACGGAGGCCATCTTCCATCTTCTCTCCTGTCATACTATAAATATCCTTGTATCCTTTGGTAATAAATTGAATTGTGGTTGCATTTTCAATTAAACTGCTGCGCAACATCGTCGCATTTCGAAGAATGCCCGATTCTATTTCTTGTCTTACTACTTCTGTAAGTTCGCATTCGTATACGCTTGCAAAAAACCTTGTTCTAAGGTATTCGCCATCCAATGCTGGACTTAGATTTAATTTCACCGGTGGAAGCTGAGCGGCGTCCCCGACTAAAATAAGTTTATTTGATTTTTTCTCAAAAACATAATCCATTAAATCTGACAAAATCCCTTGAGAGGAAGATTCGGCTTCATCAGAAATCATAGACGCTTCGTCTACGATGAAAAAAGTTTTTGACAATGTATTTTTTTTTCTTTTAAAAAATAACCCACCCGTACCGTCTGTTTTTTCATGTTGGTACATCTGTCTGTGAATGGTGGAGGCATATTTACCTGAGTAATTTGCCATTACTTTTGCTGCCCTTCCTGTCGGAGCTATTAAAACACACGTGTATCCGAGCGAATCCAACGTATGGACCAAAGCACCTACCAACGTAGTTTTACCAGTGCCTGCATATCCCC
>DATHPH010000219.1:0-1742 GCA_035484095.1 Cytophagaceae bacterium
TTATTTTAAAGAATCTGTAACATAAGGTAATAATGCTATGTGGCGCGCTCTTTTGACTGCTTGAGCCACTTTTCTTTGGTATTTAAGGCTTGTACCAGTAATTCTTCTAGGTAGCAATTTGCCTTGTTCGTTGATAAACTTCAAAAGGAAGTTAGCGTCTTTATAATCGATGTAACGTATACCGTTCTTTTTAAAACGGCAATACTTTTTTCTATTTTCAACTCTCTGAACTGATTCGTTTACAAGTGTCATGATTATTTAGCCTCCTGCTTTTCTGTTGATTTTCTAAATTCACCTTTTTTCCTTCTTTCATTGTACTCAACAGCAAATTTGTCAAGTTTGGTAGTAAGAAATCTAAGAACTTTTTCATCACGCTTGTATTCAATTTCAAGTGTGTTGATCAAGGTAGGTTCAGCTTTGAACTCTACAAAATGATAGAATCCTGTATTTTTGTGCTGAATCGTGTAAGCTAGCTTTTTCAAGCCCCAGCTCTCTGCGTTTACAATTTCGGCTCCGTTGTCTTTGAGCAACTTCACGAACTTGTCTGCGGTATCCTTCATCTGACTATCAGACAAAACGGGAGTTAAAATGAATACCGACTCGTAGTTGTTTTTTGCCATTTTAAATTTTATATTTTATTTAAAGGACTGCAAAAGTAAGGATTCCTGATTGAAAAGCAAAAGATTAAAACAAAGTTCTTCTTATATAATCCCTTTGAAATTATCTAAGAAGAAACCGATATCAAGTTAAATAATTGATTATTAATAAATAAAGTAAATAATTTGAAAAAATGGTATATCTTATTGAATATCCACGTATAAATTAATAAATTTGTCGTATAACTAAATTATAAGGAAATATGGACAACAAAATTACGCTTAGTTTTGACGAAACCGTCATCAATAAAGCAAAAGCTTTTGCTGAAAGCCACCATATTAGCCTTTCAAGACTTACGGAACTACTATTTCGTAAAATTACCGAAGGAAATTACCAAAGTCTTGAGGAGCTTCCCATTTCTGATTGGGTAAATACGGTATCAGAAGGAAGTATTGAATATAAAACCAAAGCCAAAAGTCGGAAAGACTTAAAAAAAGATTTTTTTGACTCTAAAAAATGAAACTATTTTTAGATGCCAATATTCTTGTTTCTGTTTTAAATAAAGAATACCCTTGCTTTACTCATTCCTCCAGAATTCTGAGCCTATCGGGGCATGCTTCCTATCAGCTTTACACGTCTCCTATTTGCCTGGCCATTGCTTTTTACTTTGCCGAGAAAAAAACGGGTACCGCTTCTGCTAAAAGCAAAATAGCATTGTTGGTTGCCAATATGAAAATATGTTCGGTCAGCCCAACTACTGTATTCGATTGTTTGAAAAACAAAAAAGTAACTGATTTTGAAGACGGGTTAGAGTACTATTCAGCCATAGAAGCAGGTTGCCATTGCATTATTACCGAGAATATAAAAGACTTCTACTTTTCGGATATTGAAGTCTTAAATGCGGAAGATTTTCTCAAACGATATTTTCCCTACACAAGAAGATAAAGGCGAAAGAACTTAAAAGGTAGCAACCTGATTTAACTAATACACATACGAACGTGGATAAACTGTTCAAAAAGTAATTATTGCCGACTATACCATTTCTAACCTTTCAACTCTTTACCTTTACAGGACAAACGCATGCGCCTTTCCAACGAAACCATAGACCGGATTCATCAACAAATCGACATTCTCGAGGTAGTAGG
>DATHPH010000220.1:0-4344 GCA_035484095.1 Cytophagaceae bacterium
TTGGAAAGGTTTTACTACGAAAGGGGCTGTTGCCAGCATTGTTACAGGGGCTTCGCTTTCGTTGATTTTAATCATTTTTAGTCCGACCGTTTGGGTAGATTTGTTGGGGAACAAAACAGCGATTTTCCCATTAAAAAATCCTGCCATCGTGTCTTTGCCTGCGGCATTTATAGCAGCGGTAATATTTTCTAAGATTTATAAGGAAAAAGAGGCTGCCGAGAAATTTGAAAGTGAAAAAATAAGAACCTATCTTGGAGTTGGTTCAGAATAATTTATATGCACCCATACATCGAAAAAAATAAAGATCGTTTTCTATCCGAGTTATTTGACCTGCTCCGAATTCCTTCTGTAAGCGCAGATAGCAGGCATAAGGAAGATCTTCGAAAAGCGGCAGAATTTGTAAAAGCACAATTGTTGAAAGCAGGAGTTGATAAAGCAGAACTGTGTGAAACAGCGGGATTTCCTATTGTGTACGGTGAAAAAATTATTTCGGAAAGTCTTCCTACGGTATTGGTATATGGGCACTACGATGTTCAGCCGGCAGATCCTTTAGACCTTTGGGATTCTCCACCTTTTGAACCTATGATACGGGAAGGAAAAATATTCGCCCGTGGTGCCTGCGATGATAAAGGACAAATGTATATGCACGTGAAAACCTTGGAAACTATGGCACAAAATGGCGGACCTCCTTGCAACATAAAATTTATGATCGAAGGGGAAGAAGAAGTTGGTTCCGACAACCTTGGGAAATTCGTTGCAGGCAACAAAGAAAAATTAAAAGCAGACGTTATTCTGATTTCCGATACCAGCATCTTCTCCAACGAAGTGCCCTCAATTTGTGTTGGGTTGCGTGGATTGAGTTACGTAGAAGTGGAGGTTACCGGACCCAACCGGGATTTGCATTCCGGAATGTATGGCGGAGCAGTGGCCAATCCAATCAATGTTCTTTGCGAAATGATTGCTTCTCTAAAAGACGATCGTCATCGTATTACAATTCCTGGTTTTTACACAGATGTTTTAGAGCTGAACGAATCCGAACGTCGTGATTTGAACAGAGTACCTTTTCTATTGGAAGAATACAAAAGAGCGTTAAATATAAAAGAAGTAGAAGGAGAAGCGGATTATAATACGCTGGAACGTGTTTCCATACGTCCTACACTTGATGTGAATGGTATTTGGGGAGGTTATACAGGCGAAGGAGCTAAAACGGTGCTACCTTCAAAAGCGCATGCAAAAATTTCAATGCGACTGGTTCCGAATCAAAACCCTGATAGAATAACTCAACTTTTCGAAAAATACTTTTTGTCAATTGCGCCGGCGGGTGTAACAGTAAAAGTGACGCCCCATCATGGCGGAGAACCGGCTTTGACACCAACGGATTCTGTTGCGTATAAAGCGGCGAGTAGGGCATTTGAAGAAGTTTGGAGCAAAACGCCAGTTCCAATGCGCTCCGGCGGGAGTATACCTATCGTCAGCTTATTTGAAAAAGAACTGGGGCTCAAAACAGTTTTAATGGGTTTTGGATTGGACGAAGATGCTATTCATTCTCCTAATGAAAGTTATCGTGTAGAAAATTATTTTCTTGGAATCGAAACAATTACTGCATTTTACACAAACTATGCGAAAATGAGCGGTAATTAACCCTTCCTGTTTGGGAATCATTTGTCTTGTCCTGATGTTTATTGGCAAAATGATATTTCTGTACTATCTTTAGCACATTAGGGCAGATTCAGTGATATATAAACTATGAGACTTTCAGTCGTTATTGGTGTTTTATTGTTTTCAGGACTTTATTATGCAAAGGCACAAACAGCCAAACCTATTCGCTGGTTGTTTTCTATGTCTAAGAATGAAGTTAAACAAGGTGAAACGGTGGAAATTATAATGAAAGCCGAAATAAATCAAGAATGGTATTTGTATTCTTCTGATTTTGATGCTGATCTTGGTCCTACTGTTTCTTCTATAACTTTTGTTGAAAATGGAAGCTATAAAGTGGTGGGAAAACTTATTCCTGTTGGAGCAAAGGAAAAGTATGATTCTCTTTGGGGTGGGAAAATAAGGTATTTTACGAGAACAGCAGAATTCAGACAGAAGGTAAAAATTCTTAAAACGAATCCTACCCTTAAAGCGATGTTGATTTATCAGGTTTGTAGTGATAAAGAAGGAAAGTGTATTCCCTACGAAGAGAATATTTTGATTGATAATTTAAAAGTAATAGCTGCAACTGTTTCGCCTGAAAAAAAGGAGCAGGTAGTGGCAACGGAGGTTTCTGAAAACAGAGAGGAAGATAAAAGCAAGAGCAAGGACAGATTATCTGAATTAGAGTCGACGAAAGCGATACTCCTTCAGAAAGATCGTGACGGAAATGATATTGCTGTAAAGCAGTTGAGAACGTTTACACAGAAATACGGAGGTGATAAGTGAGAAAGAGTTTACTATTATTAATTTCTTTATTTTTTATCAATCAGTCGTTTGCCGACAAAAGAGTAGTTCAGGTTCAGGAATCTGAACTAAAGCAGACTTCTAAAAATATCGAAAATCTTCTGAAGCGTGATAGTTTGAATACCTTGATTATTGAGGAACTGAAAAGCCGGTTGGAAGAAAGAAAACTGGATTCTGCAAAACAAGAGAATAAGGTTTTTGAACAAATGGAAACCATTCAGGAATCAGATGAGTCAATTGGGTTATACATCCTTAGTGCCATCGGTCTGGGTCTTTTGGCGTTGTTAATGCCTTGCGTTTTTCCAATTATTCCTATGACCGTTACCTATTTTCTTAAACACGGAAAATCAAGAAAAGATGGACTCATAAAAGCATTTGTGTATGGTCTTAGCATCGTCATTATCTATACTTCGTTAGCTGTAATACCTGCGTTGTTTATAGGAGAAAAATTTGCAATTGAACTTAGTTCCAATTGGATCATAAACGGAATATTTTTCGCAGTTTTTATTTTATTCGGATTATCCTTTTTGGGAATGTTTGAAATTACATTGCCTTCCAAATTTGTAAACCGGGTAGATTCTTTCTCAGACAAAGGGGGATTGCTCGGTATATTCTTTATGGCTTTTACGTTGGTATTAGTGTCCTTCTCTTGTACCGTTCCATTCGTAAGCCAGGTTATTGTAGAAGTGACGAAAGGGGGTAGCAGATGGAAACCTGTCCTTGGAATGCTGGCTTATTCCGTTACGTTTGCCATTCCATTTGTGTTATTTGCGCTTTTCCCTTCCTGGTTAAAATCGTTGCCAAAATCTGGAAGTTGGATGACTGTTTTAAAAGTGACGTTAGGGTTTGTGGAGATTGGATTTGCCTTCAAATTTCTTAGTGCACTGGATTTAAGTTATGGATTAAACTTACTTTCAAGGGATGTGTTTATTGCCATCTGGATTGCCTTAGCATTTGTATTGGGTTTGTATTTACTAGGGAAAATTGTCTTGCCTCATGATGAAGAAGTAAAACGGCTGGGTGTTCCCAGATTGATGGCGTCAATTGTTTCATTTAGTTTTGGCATTTATTTAATTCCGGGTTTGTTTGGAGCACCCCTGCATTTTCTTTCCGCTATTTTGCCGCCGGCAGATTATCATAGCTTTAATTTAAGGGAAATTATTCGGGAAGATTCAAAAATTGGAACAGTTTCAACAATGGCATTACCGGAAGTACCTTTGTATGCAGAAGAGCTAAAACTCCCTCATGGACTTAATGGCTATTTTGATTATGATCAGGCAGTAAGAGTGGCCAAATTATTGAAAAAACCCTTGTTTATTGATTTTACTGGAAAAAATTGCGGCAATTGCCGAAGAATGGAAAATTCGGTTTGGGTAGATCCTACTGTTCTTTCTATCTTAAAAAACGATTATCTGGTAGTGGCGTTATATGCCGATGCTCGAAAGATTGATTTACCTGAAACCGAAAATTATATTGGTTCAGACGGAACAAAAATTACTAAATTATATAAAAAAAATCTGGATATTGAATTTCGTAAATTCGGAGATGTAGCGCAACCTTTTTATGTTTTATTAAATCCGTTTACAGAAGACAAGTTGGTTCAAAAATCAATTGGATATGAACCCGATGTTGAAAAATTCGTAGAATATTTGGAAAAAGGAAAAAGGAATTTTAAATCTAATTAATATGAAAAATTTTATCGTTATCATGACTGTTCTGCTTTTGTCGCTGACTGTTTTTTCATCATGCAAAAAGGCCTACGAATGTTCTTGTCAGAATGGGCAGGTAGTCAATCCATATATGGATAAAATGACAAAATCAGAAGCGGCAACAACCAAAACATTGTGTGAGTCAAATGCTGGTTGTACTTTTCAACCGTTTAAAAAATAGGTTTAATTTTTT
>DATHPH010000221.1:0-3322 GCA_035484095.1 Cytophagaceae bacterium
AAAATACGAAGAGGCTGCTACTCAATTTCAAGATATTATTTCCAAAAATCCTTCTGGCGAAATACAAGCCAAAGCCTACCATAATCTTGGGAATTCTTTATTGAAAACGCAAAAATACAAAGAAGCAATTGATGCCTATAAAAATGCTCTTAAGAAATCTCCAGGAGATGAAGAAAGTAAATACAATCTTGCGTATGCAAAAGCGAAAATGATGCAGGAACAACAGAAACAAAATAATAAAGATCAAAATAATAAAGACAAAAAAGATAAGGATAACAAAAACAAACAAAATCAAGAGAATAAGGATAAGAAAGACGAGCAAAAAAACAAAGATAAAAAGGATACGAAGGATAAGCAAAATCAGGATAATCAGAATCAAGACGATAAAAAAGAGGAAAAGGGAAATCAAAAACCTGATCCTGAAAAAATTTCCAAAGAAGATGCCCAGCGAATCCTTGACGCTTTAAACAATAGAGAAAAAGATTTGCAAAAGAAAGGTGCCAAAAAAGAGGGTGCTAAAATTAATATTGAAAAGAACTGGTAAATATTAAAGCAGTATAAATGAAAAGTAAAGCAGGTATTAGTAGTATCCTATTTATACTTATGATAGTAAGTATAAATTCTTTTGCCCAAGAGCCTATTTTTACTGCCAGCCTGAGCTCTGTAAATGTAGGCGTTGGGGAGAGATTTCAGGTTACGTATACATTAAATGCCAATGGTAGAAATTTCACACCTCCTTCTTTTAAAGACCTAACCATATTGGGAGGTCCAAGTCAGTCGAGCAGCATGCAGTTTATCAATGGAACGGTAAGTCAATCTATCAGTTATTCATATATCTTGCAGGCCAAGTCGGAGGGAATATATAAAATTGGTGCTGCCTCTATTATCTTGAATGGGAAAACAATTCAATCAAATACGATTTCAATAACGGTAACAAAGGGAAAGGCAAAGGATCAGTCTGAAGAAGGAGAAGAAAATGTAGATAAATTTTTAGAAAAAAATTTATTTATAAAAGCTATTGCAGACAGAACAACAGTATATCAAGGAGAGGGAATAGTCGTCACTTATAAATTATTTTCCAAAGTAAGTTTAGTCAATATTAATATGGCTAAGATTCCGGAATTAAATGGATTTTGGAATCAGGAAATACAAACACCACAACAAGTTGAACTGAAAAAAGAAGTAATTGATGGTGTAGAATATCAAACGGCCGATATTAAAAAAATGGTGCTTTTCCCTCAGCACAGCGGAGTGCTCCAGTTAGACCAAATGGAAATTGAGAGTGTGGTGAGAATACAGGAGAAAAAGCCTCAAAGAGCTCTAGATCCTTTTGAACGGTTTTTTAACGACCCGTTTTTTAGTTCAAGGTATAGAGATGTTAATTATAAAATAATTAGCAAACAAGTAAAGATTAATGTACTTCCTTTACCTTCCAATGCACCGGATGGCTTTTCAGGAGCAGTTGGTCATTTTACGATGAATGCGTTTATTGACAAACCAGAAATTAAAACGAATGAACCTGTAAATCTTAAAATAAAAATTTCTGGAAAAGGAAATATAAAACTTATTGACCCAATAAAGGTTGAGATTCCTTCTGATATCGAAAATTATCCTCCTAAAACAGCAGATAATATTGTGGTGAATGCTAATGGAGTTTCAGGGAGTCGGACGTTTGAAATGTTGTTAATTCCAAGGCATCCCGGAGAATTTAAAATTTCACCGATTCGATTCTCTTATTTTGATCCCGCTAAGAATAGCTATACCACGTTGGAGTCACCTTCGTTTATACTTAAAGTTGAAAAAGGAAGCAACGACGCTTCTGTTTCTGCTTCCTCAGGGGTCAGTAAGTCCGAGTTGCAATTATTGGGAAAAGATATACGGTATATTAAAAATGCTCCTGTTAATTTTAGTATAAAAGGAAAATCATTATTCAATTCCTTTTTATATTATGCATTGCTAACCACTCCGGTTTTTCTTTTTATAGGGTTCCTGGTATATAGAAAAAAACAACAGGCACTTAATGGAAATATAGTTCTGCTCAAAAGCAAAAGAGCTACAAAAATTGCCAGGAAAAGACTTACCTTGGCTCAAAAATATCTTAAAGAAAACAACAAAAACAATTTTCACGAGGAAATTTTAAAATCTATTTGGGGGTATACCAGTGATAAGTTGAATATTCCGGTAGCGGATCTTTCCAAAGACAAAGCTGTTTCAGCGTTGCGGATGAAGAACATATCGGAACCGTTGATCGAAAAATATAGAACGACCATTGAACACTGTGAGTTTGCTCGTTATGCTCCGATAGGGAGTTCTGCCACTATGGAAAGTATTTATCAAGACACGATGGTATTGATTACGCAACTTGAACAAGAATTAAAATGAAAAGATATATAATCGCAGCACTAGTTTTCTTGTGTTCTTTTACTCTTAAGGCAATAAATGAGGAACAGGAAAATTATCAAAAGGCAAATGGGTGGTATCAAAAGGGTGACTATAAGAAGGCAGTAATCGAATATGAAAAAATTATTCAAAATGGATATGAAAGTCCTGAGTTATACTATAATCTGGGCAACAGCTATTATAAACTTTTTGATTACAAATCAGCCATTCTGAATTATGAACGCGCAAAGCGTTTAGCACCAAACGATGAGGACATTTTATTTAACCTCAGACTGGCAAATCTTAACACCGTTGATAAAATTGAACCACTTCCTCCTTTTTTTCTAAAGAATTGGTGGATGGACGTTGTTCATTTGCATAATGCAACCGATTGGGCCATAATTTCAATTGTGGCTTTTGCGCTTACGTCTCTTTTTGGAATATTCTTTCTACTTACCAATGCTCAAATTGGTAAAAAAATTTGCTTTTCCGCAGCGGTTCTTTTTTTATGTTTTTCCATACTTTCATTTTCGTTTGCACGAACGATGGATATGCTTCAATATCATACAAAAGAAGCAATTTTGTTCGTCTCCAATTCGTATATTAAAAGTTCTCCATCAGACAAAAGCACGGACCTTTTTCTCCTTCACGAAGGAACCAAGATGTCAGTACTGGACAATGTAGGTAGCTGGACAAAAATTCGTTTGGTAAATGGGGATGAAGGTTGGATCAAAAGCAATGAAATTAGAATCATTTAGAGATGACTTATCTGAAAATTGACATTGAATTGAATTTTTTGAAACAATAATCCTTAAACCATCTTTTTATCTTGTTTAGTAGTATTATAATGCCAAGATTATCAAAAGATTACTGTTATTTGAAAAATACTCTAAAAGTTTAGTGATAAAGCATCATAATTTATCACTATTTTTGTTTTTTATGT
>DATHPH010000222.1:0-2559 GCA_035484095.1 Cytophagaceae bacterium
GCTTATTTGGCAGAGCATCCTACTTATGGAGATCTGTGGAATATGATTCACGATGAGTTTCAACGTACGAAAAAATACATTCTACTTTTGTCTGGAGAAAAAGAGTTGATGGGGGATAAACCAATCGATCAGCTTTCCATACAAATGCGTCAACGAATTGAATTACCTTTGGTTACTATCCAGCAACATGCGCTGACACGTATCCGGGAAATAGACGATACCAAAAACGATTCGGCACTTAAAAATATTTATGAAAAATTAGTGATGCGATGTTCATTCGGCATTATAAATGCGGAGAGAAATTCGGCATAAAAATATGGAAGAAGAAACTAAAAATGAAATCCCCAAAGTAGTATTAGGGGTTACGCTGGATGAGGATTCATTAAAAGCGTTGAGCGAAGGAAAAGAAACAGGATTGATAAAAGGGTTTATAAGTCAACGAACCGGAAAGGCATTCGATGCTTTTTTAAAGATGAACGGAAGTCAATTGAAGTACCGTTTTCCGGAACGTGGAGAATTGAAGAAGAACACATCCTCTTTTAGCGAGAAAAAAAATACCATTCCCACGAAGGTTGGAGGGGTTGAGTTAGACGAAGAAGATATAGAAGATCTGAAAGCCGGAAAAGAAACAAAACTAATCGTTGGAATAGAAAGCAAAAAGAAAGGCAAATACTACGATGCCTATTTAAAGTGGACTGAATCGAAAGGGATCATTTTTAGATTCCCTGGAATGGATTAATATTATGGTTATCGCGTATTATGAAAAAATCCTCAAAGACAAACTCTTTGAGGATTTTTTCAATGTTTATAGATCCTTACTACTTCTTAAATATTTTATTAGTTTGGTTGTCGGTGTTTAAGTAATAAACACCGGAAGGTTTGCCCGTTAAATCAACTTCCTTTCCTCTTCCTTTCTTAATTACTGTTCCCACGGCATCCAATATTTCATAATCGGCTTCTCTGGAGAGTGTAATTTTGTCTGATACTCTTGTAGGATAAAATGTTACTTTTTCAAGAGAAGATTTAAATTCTACAATTTGAGAATAGAAAACCTGGCCATCCGGTTCTATAAATTTGATTCTGTATTTGTTAAGATCAGAATTGTGAGCGCTTTTCAAATCGTAATTGTTAATTATAATTCCTCCCTTTGCCGGTAATTCTTTTATTACTACCCAAGAATTGTATTGGAAATGTTCCACAAACAGTTTTCCTCCTGGTTTCTCTCCTTTTGTGGACCACACAATATGATCATTGTCAACATTAAATGAGCTGAATTGAAAGGCACTTGTAGGTTTAATTACTTGAGGATTAAGTATTTTAGGTTTACAGTCTTCTTTGTGTGTGATTTTGATCGTCACAGGCTCTTGCACTTTCAAATGGGACAAATCAATTTCAAATGCACTTGACTGTATATTTGTCAAGACTTTAATGTCATTTACGAAAACCTCGTTTGCACAGAAATCCTTTTGATTTCCTGTAAAGGGGTTTTGAATGTACAAATTTTTACCCTGGTACACGCCAGTAAGGGTTAATATCCCTGCTTTCGTATAAACTACGTTTAGCAGTAGTAGAGCAACCAGTAAAAATCTTATTTTCATCATTTTTTTATTTATTATATTTCCTAAAAATAACACAAAAATATAAGCAAAAATGGTTAATAATTAGATATGAAACAAATTATCAACCTATTTTTTGTTAATATTTTAAATGCCTAAAATGCAATTTCTTACACTTTCTATTGTTTTATTATTATACAAATTTAAAATTCTTTTTGTTTTTAATATGATATTTGTGTAAATATAATTACAAAGCAAACTTCACAAAAATTATGCGAAAATTTATCATTTTATTGATTTTTTTTATTTCGACGATAACAGGTTTCGCTTCACAGATTTTAGTACCGATGGATAATGCACAACGTAACCATTTAAAAGCTTATGGTATAGCGTATTGGATTTTAACCCTGGACCAAGACGTAAATTGGCTTTTGAATTACAGAAATGGAAGTTTTATGTTTGCCTATAATCAAAAATTTGAAAATGAGTTAATAATCAGGGGGGTAACGTATGAGGTCATATCCGATGCTCAATCAGCCGAGATTTTAAACCATATTTCAAGTCCTGATATGAATATGGAGGTAATGAAATTGGAAAAACCACCTAAGATTGCAGTATATTCCCCTAAAACAAAATTGCCATGGGACGATGCGGTCACCATGGTACTCACTTACGCAGAAATACCCTATACGACCGTTTTTGACGATGAGGTTTTATACAACGAACTGCCCAAGTACGATTGGCTTCATTTGCATCACGAAGATTTTACGGGACAATACGGAAAGTTTTATGCCCAATATAAAAATCAACCCTGGTACATTAAACAACAAAAGGAATACGAGGCTTCTGCAAAAAAGCATGGGTTTAAAAAAGTATCTGAATTAAAGCTGGCAGTCGTGAAAAAAATAAGAGATTTCTGCGCCAGTGGCGGGTTTCTTTTTGCGATGTGTTCTGCTACCGATACATACGACATTGCGCTTGCTGCAGACGGCGTCGATATATG
>DATHPH010000223.1:0-6155 GCA_035484095.1 Cytophagaceae bacterium
GATTCGATTGACGGATTATATAAAGACACATGTATGCAATATCAATCCATCGTTGATGTACGATTTAAAGAAGTACCATCCAAAGGCTTGGACTATTTTTGAAAATTTCAAAGTAGATTTTCTTGAAAAATGTATGGTCGATACCATCAAGAGAGGTATTGCCTCAGGACATTACCGTGAAAACATCAATACAAAAATAATTGCACGCCTTAGAATAGAAACGGTTCAATTAGGATTTAATCCGGAATTATTTCCTTTTTCTGAATTTGAAATCGGGAAAGTTCAATTGGAATTCTTTGAACATTTTATGTATGGCATCTGCACATTAAAAGGACACAAATTACTTAACAAATACAAACAAATACATGAAGAGGATTAATACTTTTTTTATGAAAACAGGATGGTTGACCAGTTTACTGGTCGTATTTACATTCGGTCTGAGCAACGCACAGTCCGACAATAGCTATACGTTGCAGCAATGTATAGATTATGCGTTGAAGAGTAACTATAATCTTAAGAATACGGAGTTTGACGAATACGTGTCAAAAGCACAAATTAAAGAAGTGCGTGGGGCGGGACTACCACAGATAAATGGAGCCGCTAGTGTTACTGAGAATCCAAATTTGAGAAGATTATTTATTAATTATAATCCTGCGACTCCAGGTTTGTTTACCTTTCCCTCAGGTTCTCCGGGTGGTGTTTACGCATCTCCCAATGTGATAACAGTAAAAGCGTCTGGGGATGCAGGAGTAAATGTTTCTCAAATGTTATTTAATGGATCTTATCTTGTAGGGCTGAAAGCCTCAAAAACAGTAGCAGAATTGTCTCACAAGAATGTTATGATGAGTCAGATTCAAATAGTAGAAAATGTATCGAAAGCATTCTATTCACTCGTCATCAATAATGAGCGTAAAAATTTACTGGATGCTAATATAGCAAGAGTAGATTCTTTATTGAAGCAAACTAGATCAATGAACGAACAAGGTTTTGTGGAAAAGATAGATGTAGACAGAGTGGAAGTTACATACAATAATTTGGTAGTAGAAAGAACGAAGTTTGATCAATTGGTAGAATTGACCAAACTATTGCTAAAGTTCCAAATGGGATATGATGTAAATAATGAAATTATTGTCAAAGGGGATATTAGTGATGTCACTAATTTGATTACTTCTACTTTTACTACTGACACTACTGCCTATCAAAATAGGATAGAGTATAAAATTCTAGAAACTCAATATTCTATAGAAAAGCTTAATTTGAAAAATAAACACATGCAGTCTGCGCCAACACTTACAGCGGTAGGATCTCTAGGATATTATCGTGGAGGGAATAATGTAGGGGGACTTTTTAGTAAAGGAAATGAGTTACCTGCTGCCGTAAGTTCTTATCACGACCAGTGGTATCGCTATGACTATGTTGGTGTCAATTTGAACGTTCCTATCTTTTCAGGACTAAGTCGATATTACAGAGCACAACAATCTAAGATTACCTTACAAAAAATAGAAAACAATTTGGATGCGTTCAAACAATCAGCTTCACTTCAGGTGCATCAAGCCGAAATCAATTTCAAAAATAATTCATTGACACTGGAAAATCAGAAAAGAAACATGAATTTGGCTGCTGAAGTGACCAGAGTTACAAAAATAAAATATCAGCAGGGGATTGGTGCAAACTTAGATGTAGTGACGGCTGAAACCTCACATAAAGAAGCGCAAACAAATTATTATAACGCTTTGTACGATTTAATGGTTTCTCAGATCGATTATCAAAAAGCGATGGGAACCTTGTATCAACCAAAATAATTACTAAAAAAGATAAATAGAAAATTTTAAATAGAATCAAACACTTACAGAAATGAGAACACAAAATACAATCATACTGGTGACCATCTTAGCGTTACTAAGTGCATGCGGAGGAGGTAGTAGTAAAATTGAGACGATAAAAGCTCAAATTGAAAAAAATAAAAAACAACAAAGTGATTTGGGTGTTGAACTTGAAAAGCTGGAAAAAGAGTTGATCGCGGCAGGAGATTCTTCTTCTAAAAAAACAAAAGTACTGGATATTTCGGTAATGACCGTAACGCCTAAAGAGTTTAAGCATTATCTGGAAGTTCAAGGTAAAGTAGATTCTGATAAAAATGTATTGGTAAGTGCTAAAGTGGCCGGCACCATTACAAAGATATTGGTGAATAAAGGTGATTACGTAAGAGCAGGAAGTGTGCTTGCCACGATAGACGATGAGACGATGAGAAAAGGCGTACAAGAACTTCAATCAAATTTAAATCTTGCTAAAACCGTTTACGAAAAACAACAAGCTTTATGGAATCAAAAAATAGGTACGGAAGTACAATACCTGCAGGCTAAAACAAATTACGAAAGTCTTCAAAGAAGATCGGAACAAATGAAAGAGCAGCAGGATATGTATAAAGTAAAAGCGACGATAGATGGTACAGTAGATGAGATTTACCCTAACGAAGGAGAAATGGCTTCTCCCGGATCACCTGCTTTTAGAATTATTAATGTGACAGGATTTAAAGTGATCGCAGAAATTGGCGAGGGATATATTGATAATGTAAAAAAAGGAGATAAAGTATCGGTTTATTTCCCGGACATCAATTATACAATGGAGACCACCGTAAAAGTAGTAAGTGATGTAATTAGCACGGTTAATAGGACCTTTATCGTTGAATTTGATTTAAAAAATGCACCTAAAAATCTTAAAGCCAATATGCTGACGTATGTTAAAATACAGGATTACAGCGTGCCCTCTGCCTTAGTGATTCCAATTAATGTAATTCAACATTCAGAAAGCGGCGATTTTGTTTACACGGTGAAAGATAAAAAAGCATTAAAGACAGCAGTGAAATTGGGGAATACATACAGAACAGATGCTGAAGTTGTTTCCGGTCTTCACGAAGGAGATGTATTGGTAACCGTTGGGTATCAGGATTTGGTTGATGGTGAAAGTGTGAAATATTAATCGAAACAGAGAATAGATTTTAACTATATAATCTAATGAAAGAGTTTAAAGCATCGTCCTGGTCCATAGATAACAAAACAAGTATCTATGTCTTGACCGTTATTATTGCCCTGGCAGGGTTTTTTACCTACCAGTCCTTACCGAAAGAACAGTTTCCTGAAGTGGTATTTCCTCAAATATACGTGAGTACAGTATATATTGGAGCTTCCCCAACGGACATCGAAAATGCTGTTACGAAACACATCGAAAAACAAGTTAAATCAATTGTAGGCGTAAAGAAAATTACCAGTAAATCGGAACAAAACGTTTCGGTAGTGGTAGTTGAATTTAATACCGATGTGGAAATCTCCGATGCCAAGCAGAAAGTAAAGGATGCGGTAGATAAGGCGAAGAGCGATCTCCCTGCAAACAATACAAATCTAAAAGATCCTCAGATAATTGAAGTGGATGTATCGCAGATTCCAATTATGAACGTCAATATTTCCGGAGATTATGATTTGGATAAGCTGAAAAAATATTCAGAAGATATTCAGGACCGAATTGAATCAATGAAAGAAATTACTCGTGTTGATTTGATTGGAGCCCTCGACAGAGAATTTCAAATCAACGTGGATAAATATAAAATGGAAAACGCAAGTGTTACATTTCGTGATATTCAAAATGCCGTTGGATATGAAAACATCAGTGCTTCCGGTGGTGAAGTAGTGGTAGGAAATGTAAGGAGATCACTGCAAATCAATGGAGAGTTTAAAAGTGTAGAAGATATCCGAAATTTAGTGGTTAGATCTGGATCCGGAGCTACTGTTTATTTAAAAGATATTGCAGAAGTATTGGATACTCATAAAGAGAAAGAAACATTTGCTCGTTTGGATCATAAAAATGTAATCACTTTAAATGTGGTAAAACGGAGTGGAGAAAACCTGATTGAAGCGTCGGATAAAATTCGTGCACTTTTAAAAGATATGCAGGCAACCAGATTGCCGAAAGATCTTAAAATAGTTATCACAGGAGATCAGTCTGAAAAAACACGGGTTACATTGCATGATCTGATCAATACTATTATCATTGGATTTATTCTGGTAACAGTAATTCTGATGTTTTTCATGGGAACGACCAATGCCATCTTTGTGGCAATGTCTGTACCTCTGTCTATGGCAATAGCCTTTTTGTTTATGCCAAGCCTCGATTTTACATTAAATATGATTGTGCTTTTCTCCTTCCTGCTTGCATTGGGTATCGTTGTGGACGATGCGATTGTGGTAGTTGAAAATACACACCGTATTTATGACAATGGGAAAGTGCCTATTATTCAAGCCGCCAAGCAAGCTTGCGGAGAGGTATTTGTACCGGTGCTTTCCGGTACCTTAACAACATTGGCACCCTTTATTCCTTTGGCTTTTTGGAAAGGAGTGATCGGAGAATTTATGTTCTATCTTCCCATCACGTTGATCGTAACATTGCTTGCATCACTTTTTGTAGCGTATATCATCAATCCGATTTTTGCGGTTGATTTTATGAAACCACACGATGAAGAACATGAAAAACAATCAAGATCTGTAACCAAAGGTTTTTGGATTACATTATCACTGTTTGCCCTTGCCGCAGGGATTGCCTATAGCAAGGGTAGCACAGGTATGGGTAATTTTATTATAACACTTTTAGCATTATACTGTATCAACAGATTTGTGATGCAAGGAGTGATCAAAGATTTCCAGGAACATAAATGGCCTAAGTTTCAAAATTTCTATGCGAATATATTAACATGGTCTTTGAAGCATCCTTATTTGATCTTCGGAAGTACGATATTCTTGTTATTCTTCTCGTTCTTCCTTGTTTCAGTCAGAACTCCGAAGGTGGTATTTTTCCCGCAAAGCGAACCTAACTTTGTTTATACGTATGTTTTAATGCCTATCGGAACGGATCAGAAATACACCGATTCTATTACAAAAATTGTAGAAAACAGAGTGTTTGAAGTAGTAGATAAAGGATATCCCAACGGTAATCCAATAGTTGAATCAATCATTTCCAATGTTGGGAAAGGGGCAGGTGAACAAAATGGGTTTGAATCAACTAATACACCTAATAAAGGAAAAGTGACAGTGGCTTTTGTCGAATTTGCCAAACGTCATGGTCAATCTACCATGGTCTATTTGGATAAAATAAGAGAGGCTGTGAAAGGCATTCCGGGTGCTAAAATTACGGTAGATCAGGAAAGAGGAGGGCCGCCGGTAGGAAAGGCAATCAACATCGAAATATCGGGTGATAAATTCGAAGAATTGATCACAACTTCAGAAGATGTGATGAAATACCTTAATAATTCCGGTATTGGTGGTATCGAAGAATTGAAAACGGATCTGGTGAAAAATAAACCCGAAATACTGGTAGAAATTGATCGGGAAAAAGCAAATGCACAAGGTATTTCTACAGGACAGATTTTTAGTGAAATCAACACTGCTTTGTTAGGTACGGAGGTTTCTAAATTTCGTGATGCCAACGATGAATATCCAATTCAATTGCGCTATCAATACAATCAACGAAACGATGTAGAAGCCTTATTGAATACTAAAATAGTATACCGTGATATGAACATGGGCGGTGCACTGCGCAGAGTACCTTTGTCATCGTTGGCGAAAATTAAATATTCCGATACGTATGGTGGTATTAATCGTAAAAATCAGAAAAGGATGATTACGGTTTATTCCAATGTATTAAGTGGATTTAATGCTAATGAGGTAGTAGGTAAAATTAAGAAAGCTTTGAACACTTATAATACTCCTGATGGAATTGTAATGAAAATGACTGGTGAACAAGAAGATCAAGCAGAGACGGGCGGTTTCCTGGGCTGGGCTGGTATGGTAGCGTTCTTCTTAATATTTGGAATTCTGGTGATACAGTTCAATTCCATTTCAAAACCCTTTATTATCCTTACTGAAATTCTCTTTAGTATCATTGGTGTATTGCTCGGATTCGCCATTTTCAAAATGGATGTCTCGATCATTATGACCGGTATTGGTATTGTGGCATTGGCCGGTATTGTGGTACGAAACGGTATTTTATTGGTAGAGTTTACAGATCATTTGAAAGAAAAAGGATTGGCCACTGTTCCTGCCATTATTGAAGCAGGTCGTACTCGTATGACGCCGGTATTGCTTACGGCTTCTGCTACTATACTTGGC
>DATHPH010000224.1:0-1888 GCA_035484095.1 Cytophagaceae bacterium
GTATCAAACCCTGATCCAATTATTAAAAATATAAAAACACTTTTCAATACAAAAGTTGACAAAAAAATGGTCAACCAACTCTATCTTAATTATTATTTATTGGTAACCGATCTCTATAAGAAAAATCAAAAATATAAATACAGAGACGACGCCGTGGGTTTGGTTAAAAAATATTACAAAACGGTTGAAGCTACTCAAAAGGATTATTTAATTTTGGCAAATTATTTCAACACCAATGGACGTACCGACTATGCGTTAGAAGTATTACAACCCCTCATTGAAAGTGGAGAATACTCAGAAGATATTCTATTTCTGTACTTAACACTTAACATGAATGACTTTTCCAACTACGAGAAAAATTCTATTCCTTCTTTGATGAAAAAAGCAAATGAAATGAACAAAGATAGATTTTGTAAACTATTTGGTGTAGATAAAGTAAAGTTCTCTTTGTTTAAAAACGAAGAATTAAAAAAAATGTATTGTGAAAGTTGTCTATCACAATAATAAGTTGATGGATTTAATCAATATTAATTTCACTAAAAGAAAAGCATCCATTATCCGTGAAGGTATACAGAGAGCTCAATGATTTTATAAAACTTTCCAATGCTATTGTAACAACAGGTACGTACGATGGAGTACACAAGGGACATCGGAAAATATTACAAACACTTACCGAAATAGCTAAAAAAAACAAAGGAGAATCTGTGGTGATTACTTTTTGGCCACATCCAAGAAAAATAATTGGGACAGGCAACCTTCAGGATGTAAAATCACTCAGTACACTGGAAGAAAAAATTGATTTATTATCTTCTCGTGGCATAGATCATCTTTTAATCATTCCTTTCAATCGGGAATTTTCCGAACTTTCTTCACAAGATTTTATTAAAAATATTCTTCAAGATACGATAGGTACAAAAAAATTAATTATAGGATACGATCATAAATTTGGGAAAAACAGAGAAGGATCTTTTGATTATTTACAAAAAGAATCCATCCAATACGGATTTGAAGTAGAAGAAATTCCCCGTCAAGACTTGAATGATATTGCCATTAGTTCAACCGAAATAAGAAATGCCTTAAATTGTGGCAACGTTTCAAAAGCTACTTTATATCTTGAACAACCCTATCAACTAAAAGGTATTGTTGTAAAAGGAAAGCAACTAGGCAGAACAATCGGTTTTCCAACCGCCAACATAAAAGTAAATGACCCTGAAAAATTAATTCCGGCAGACGGAGTTTATGCTGTTCGGGTAAAGTATAAAAACGAATTATTTGGAGGTATGCTCAATATTGGATACAGACCTACCGTAGAGGGTAAAGACCGAACGATCGAAGTCTATATCATTGATTTTACTGCTGAAATTTATGGAGAGGAATTAGAAGTTTATTTTTTAGAATTTATCCGAACAGAGCAAAAATTTTCATCTATTGAAGAACTGAAAGAACAATTAAAGATCGATGAAAGTAATGTGCGATCCATTCTTTCAAAAAATAATTATTAACCCGACGATCTTTGCCCTCTCTCATCTTTTTAAAGATTTTATTAATCCTCACTTGCCAGATGTGAGTTATTGCCAAAGCTAGTTTAGCTAAATTCTATTGTCAAAAAATTTAATTGCTTTTCTTCCTGTTTCAGGAAATTGTAATTTTGCGATTGTAGGTGGATTTTCAAAGATGATGGTAGGTGCTGCCCGAAGTTTTGCCCGAAAATGATCTTTAATTTCTTTTTCAAGATTCTCCTTTACTTCATTACAACCAATCCGAATCTGAATTTCATCTGTGCCAATGTCATTGGTATACACTTCAATAATATAATTTACAATACCTTCGATGTTATCCAAAATATCGTATAAAGCAGGGGGATACAAAGTTGTTCCTTTATACTTTA
>DATHPH010000225.1:0-2696 GCA_035484095.1 Cytophagaceae bacterium
TGATGAAAAGATAAAAATTGAACAATGGGTAGAAGCAGTAAAGGATATCAACAATCCCAACAACATAGAAACCAATTTAGCATCAAGAGTATTGATCCAGAACAGTCGTGATATTCCAATGATAGCTGTTACAGAAAACGACAGCATCCTTGACCAATACAATTTAGATTCATCTAAAATAATTACAGACAGGTCTTACCTACAAAAAAAATTAAATGAATTTAAATCGTTACATGATCCTATTGAATGGAAAAATCCTTTAAATCCAACCCAAACCAACCGTGTATTTTATGGCGAATCTACATTATTAAAGGAGGTACGTTATTATCCGATCATACAGTTATTTATTGTAGCCCTTTTTATCGTTGTTACTTTAATTACTATTTCCACCCGAAACAGATCAACCCAAAACCAGGTGTGGGCAGGTATGGCAAAGGAAACAGCACATCAGCTTGGCACGCCACTTTCATCCTTACAAGGCTGGGTGGAGATGCTGAAAGAAACTCCGGGCAATGAAAAAATAGCCATTGAAATGAACAAAGATGTTGACAGGTTGAAACTCGTGAGCGACCGCTTTGGTAAGATTGGCAGCATACCACAACTTGAACAAATAAATATCATTGAACAAATACAAAATATGGTTGCATATATAAAACGTCGTGCAACCGACAGGGTTAGTTTTAATATTGATAGCTCCGGTGAAAAAAATATTGAGGCAAAAATAAATGGACCTTTATTCGATTGGGTGATTGAGAATCTTTTAAAAAATGCACTGGATGCAATGGAAGGGAAAGGCAAAATTAATATCACCATATATAATGGGTCAAATGAAATTATTATTGATGTAAAAGATTCCGGCAAGGGCATCAGCAAACAAAATATTGCAAAAGTTTTTAAGCCCGGCTTTACTACAAAAAAACGCGGATGGGGTTTGGGTTTATCATTAAGCAAACGTATCATTGAACAATATCACAAAGGGGAATTATTTGTAAAACATTCCGAACCCGCCAAGGGCACTACGTTCCGTATTATATTGAAAAAATAATGAGTTGAATTCTCCTTTGCACATTTTCATATTTGTACATTTGCAAACCAACTGCGGCGATGGCGAAATTGGTAGACGCACTACTTTGAGGTGGTAGCGCCCGAAAGGGTGTGGGAGTTCGAATCTCCTTTGCCGCACGAAAGCTTCTCACTAAGAGGAGCTTTTTATTTATATTTATCTTGTAAAAAAATTCCAAATGGCAAATGAAATAAAATGCCCGAATTGTGGGCATGTATTTGAACTAAATGAAGGTTTGAAAAATGAGCTTGAAAAAGAACTTCGTTCTAAAATGCTTGATTGGCAAAAGAAAAAAGAAGAAGAATTTGAAAAAACTAAAATTGCTATAGAAGTTACAGCACAGAAAAAAGCTAATGAAGAATCGTCAGCTAAATTGAAGATGCTGGAAGAAGAAACAAAAGTTAAAACCCAACAACTCCAGGAACTACAAAAAAAAGAATTGGAATTATTAAAAGATAAAAATGCATTGGAAGAAAAACAAAAAAACTTTGATTTAGAAGTCGAAAAGGGTATTGCAGAAAGAAAAAAAGAAATAGAAGATAATACAATAAAAAGAGAACAACAGATATTTGACTTCAAGCTGAAAGAAAAAGATACTGCAATGGAAAGCATGAAGAAAACCATCGAAGAGCTAAAACGCAAAAGCGAACAAGGCAGCATGCAATTGCAGGGAGAGGCACAGGAATTATTATTAGAAGAAATTTTAAAAGAAAATTTTCCTTTTGATTTGATTGAAGAAGTAGGCAAAGGCGTTGAAGGTGCTGATTGTATACAAGTCATCCGCAATAGCAGCGGAAAAGTATGCGGTAAAATTATTTATGAAAGTAAACGTACCAAAAGCTGGAGTAATAGTTGGATAGATAAATTAAAAGCGGATATGCGTAACAGTGGTGCAGATGTAGCAGTGTTAGTTACACAGGTTTTCCCTAAAGACATGGAAAGCTTTGGCGAACGTGATGGAGTATGGCTTTGCAGTTTCAGCGAAGTAAGTAGTGTCTCTTATTTATTGCGTAGTGGTATCATCAAAATATATGAAGCACAAAAAAGCCAGGAGAACAAAGGCGATAAAATGCAAATGTTGTATGATTACTTAACGGGTAATGAATTTCGTGGACAAATGGAAGCTATCGTAGAAGGCTTTATGTCAATGAAACAAAGTATTAGTAAAGAGCGCATCCAAATGGAAAAAATATGGAAAGAAAGAGAAAAACAACTGGAAAAGGTTTTACTTAGCACCAGTGGTATGTATGGTTCTGTGAAAGGCATTGCTGGTGCTTCTATTGGTGATATTCCTTTGTTGGATGGAAGCGATGAAGTGCCATTAATTAATTAAAATTACCAACTAACCACGCCAAACAATTATCCTCAAAAAAAATAAAATGTACCTCTAATTTTATAGCTGCATCTTTTAGGAAACTGCAATAAACAATTCCTTCTTCTCCATTTAAAAAAATATCTTCAATATGAATATGCTCTCTAAAATCAACTTCGCCATCGCCGTACCATTTATAAATTGCTTCTTTAACACTCCATGCCAATATTAAAAACTGAATATTGTACATTAAATATTGAGTATCGAAAGTTTCCTTTTCTGCAATACTCAAAAATTTATGTTTTACTTTTTCAATCTTTC
>DATHPH010000226.1:0-12912 GCA_035484095.1 Cytophagaceae bacterium
GATATTTATGGTGAAGCAGAAGAAGTGAAAAAATCCTTCCATCAATTTGCGTCACAGATCAAAGAAGGAGGGAAGCTCTTTTTGAGGGAAGGTTTGGAGATCGGTCAGCCAAAAGGAGTTGAAATTCATGCTTATGCTTATAATGGCAACGGTATTACCTCAGAGAACCTAAGGGTCGAAAATGGAAGTTTTGTTTTCGATTATAGCTCTTCTATTAATAAAATTGAAAATATTACCATGCAGGTTCCCGGATTTCACAACGTGGAAAATGCCTTGGCTGCTATTTCCATTGCACTGGAAATGGGTATAAAATCAGACAAAGTAAAAGAGGGGATAGAAAGTTTCAAAGGAGTAAAAAGAAGGTTTCAATTTATTTTAAAATCCGAAAAGATAGTTTATATAGACGATTATGCCCATCACCCAACAGAAATAGAAGCATTTCTAAAATCGGTACGAAAACTTTTTCCCGAAAAAAAGATTACTTGTATTTTTCAACCTCACCTGTTTAGTCGTACGAGAGATTTTATGGAAGGCTTTGCAGAAAGTCTTTCCTTATGCGATCAATTGATCTTGTTGGATATTTATCCCGCTCGTGAACTTCCGATCGAGGGGGTTACTTCGAATGTAATATTCGATAAAATAAAGATAAAAGATAAAAGGCTTTGCAGTAAAAGTAACGTGATCGAAGTTTTGGAAGAGGAGGAAACGGATATCCTGGTAACCGTTGGAGCAGGCGATATTGATACATTGGTAAATCCAATAAAGGAAATGCTCAAAAGAAAATATAGAATGTAACGCATTGCATGTTTAAAAAACTTAAAATAAAGAAAGGAATTGTTTACACAGGAATGGGGTTCTTATTCCTCGTCCTTATTGGGTTTGTGGAGAAAAGGCAAGCCGATCAAAGGGTGAAGAAAGTGCTCATAGACATTGACCATTCCGGCAATAATTATTTTGTAGAAGAGAGCGATGTCATGGACCTGATTACTAAAAATGGAAGCGATCCGATTGTGGATAAAAAATACCAACATTTAAACCTCAAAGAGATTGAGATGAGGATCAAATTTTTTAAATTTGTATCTGATGCACAGGTATCAACAGATCACAAAGGAAACTTAAACGTTTTAGTGAAACAAAGAAGACCTATCGCCAGAGTTATATATCCCAATGGAGTTCATGCTTATATTGGGAGCGATGGGACAACTCTCTCCACTTCTGAAAAATTTACCTCCAGGGTCATTATTATTGATGGGGAGTATTCTCCGAAGTTACTCTCCGAAGATTTTCTTAAAACTGCAGAGGGTGAAAACTATTTTCATCTATTGAAAATTATAGATGAAAATAAATTCTGGAAAGCTCAGTTGGCACAGATTAGTATTGATCGGTCAGGGGAAATTACATTATATCCTCAGTTAGGCAGGCAGACAATTTATATAGGTACTCCTGATAATATAGAGGAGAAATTCAGGAATCTGAGTTTGTTTTATTCAAAAATCATTCCTTCGAAAGGATGGAATAGATACCAAACCGTGAACCTGAAATATAAGAACCAATTAATTTGCGAATAACGCGTATGGAGAAAGATTTGAAAAATGATAAACTCGTGGTGGGACTTGATATTGGTACCACTAAAATTTGTGCGATTATTGGTCGCATGAATGAGCATGATAAACTGGAAATTCTAGGGCTCGGCAAGTCTGTTTCAGAAGGCGTGATTCGTGGAATGGTTATGAACATAAATTCTACAGTGGATGCCATTACAAAAGCCATGAAGGAGGCCGAATTACAGGCAGGTGTAGATGTGAAAGTCGTAAACGTTGGAATTGCCGGGCAACATATTAAAAGTTCTATGCATCGTGGAAGTATTATGCGAGCGACTACCGACGATGAAATAACCCCGGAAGATGCAGATCGTCTTACCAATGATATGTACAAAACGGTCATGCCTTATGGAAGTGAAATCATTCACGTAATGCCACAACTTTATACCGTCGATTATCAGGAAGGAATCAAAGATCCTGTAGGAATGTCCGGAGTTCGTTTGGAAGCGGATTTTCATGTTATTACAGCACAAACAAACGCTATTAACAATATTAACAAATGTATTGTTAAGTCAGGTTTGGTAATCGATAAACTAATTCTGGAACCGATTGCTTCAAGTCTTTCTGTCTTGAGTGATGAAGAGAAAGAAGCAGGAGTGGTGTTGGTTGATATTGGGGGAGGTACTACCGATGTAGCCATATTTCACGATACGATTATACGCCATACCGCGGTGATTCCTTTTGGTGGGAATGTAGTGACCAATGACATTCAGCAAGGTTGCAGTGTCATGCAAAAACAAGCAGAATTGTTAAAAACGAAATTCGGTAGAGCATTGGCCAACGAAGCGAACCCAAATGAAATTGTTTCGATTCCAGGTCTTCGCAACAGAGCACCCAAAGAAATTTCTGTAAAAAATTTAGCACACATCATTCAGGCAAGAATGGAAGAAATTATCGAGATGGTGCTTTCGGAAATTATCAGTTCCGGATACGAGGGAAAACTTGCCGGAGGTATCGTAATAACAGGAGGTGGAGCACAACTACAATACATAAAACAATTATTCGAACTTGTTACCGGAATGGATGCTCGTATTGGTTATCCTAACGAACACCTTGGGAAAAGCAAAGTTGAAGTAGTAAAAAGTCCCATGTATGCAACCGGTGTTGGCCTTGTCCTTTCTGGCTTTACCTCTATTGACGATAGAGATAATAAATATTCTGAATTGACGAAAGCAAAAGAATCTAAGAGCGATAAAAAAAGCGAACTATCAAAGAAGACCGCCAAAAATTTTGATTTAAGTTTGAATAATTTTCAGAATAAATTAAAAGGCTTTTTGGCAGGAGATATTGATGAAAGCTTAGAATATTAATTACTAAACGGTTTACGTTATGACAAATAGTATTTATAAATTCGATATACAGGACTCTCACAAATCTATTATCAAAGTAATTGGTGTAGGTGGAGGCGGAAGCAATGCAGTTAACTACATGTTTCGTCAGGGAATTCGTGATGTAGAATTTTTGGTTTGTAATACAGATTCTCAGCACCTAAAGGTGTGTGAAGTTCCTAATAAAATTCAAATTGGTATCAATCTTACCAAGGGTCTTGGAGCCGGTGCCAGGCCTGAGAAGGGACGAGAAGCAGCATTGGAAAATAAAGAGGATATTCGTTCTATTCTGAGTGATAGTACCAAGATGGTTTTTATTACAGCAGGAATGGGTGGTGGCACCGGAACCGGAGCTGCTCCAGTAGTGGCAAAGATAGCGCGCGAACTGGACATCCTTACGATCGGTATTGTTACGTTGCCTTTTAGATGGGAAGGTTCCGGTAAAAAAGGACAGGCCTCCAACGGTATTGCAGAAATGAAAGAATGTTGCGATACTGTTATTGTCATCAACAACGATAAACTTCAGGAACTTTATGGAAAACTTCAAATCAAAGAAAGTTTTGATAAAGCAAACGATGTATTGTTAACGGCTGCCAAAAGTATTGCCGAGGTCATTACTGTTCAAAGTGAAATTAATGTGGATTTTGCCGATGTGGAACGTGTGATGAAAAATTCAGGAGCAGCGGTGATGGGTTCTGCGGTTGCCAGTGGAGAAGGAAGAGCAATACGTGCCATCGAGCAAGCACTGTATTCTCCATTGATTGACGGAGGGAATGTGTTTGGTGCTAAAAATATGTTATTGTCTATTGCGTACGGTGACTCCGCTGATTTTACCATGGATGAATTGACAGACATTACCGATTATATTTCAGAAAAAGTAGGTGACCAGGCAGACGTAATTCCGGGCATTGGAGGGGACGCTTCTTTAGGCGATGCCATTCGTGTTACCATTATAGCAACTGGTTTCGAGCCTAGTCATATAGATACACATGACACCAAGAAAGTAATTGATTTGGAATCCAACAAACAGATAAAAATGTTTGACATTCAGGCTCCGGTGACAAAGAAAAACGAAATTATTTATTCTTTTGAAAAACCTGAAAGTAAAGAACAAAAGCAAGAAGAAGATACGAAAGTTGTATTTGAATTAAGGGAAGATATTTCTACTGCACAAATCGATTTATTTTCTTCTAATAAAAAAGAAGAGTTGAAAGGTACTCCGGTGGAGGCAAGAGAATATGTTTTTGAAATAAAAAATGAAACAACTACGGAGATTAAATCAATGGTTGTCACAGAAGAGGATAAGCAAAAATTAGCAGAGAAAGCGGAAGAAAGAATTAAGCGTTTAAATAATCTTGCCAATACCCAAAATTTAGATCCGGAAGAATTTAAATTGCGATTGGATGTCCCTGCTTATATGAGAAAGAAGGTGGATTTGCCTGAGCAGCCACATTCTTCGGAAAGAAATATATCACGTTTCTCACTTAATGAAGACAATGAACTGCTTGGGAATAACAAGTTCCTTCATGATAACGTAGATTAAGCTTTTTTGTACCTGTAATATGAAAAGCGCACTTGAGACGGTGCGCTTTTTTATTGTGGAAATCCATGGATTTTGTAAGTATATAGTTGCAATTACTTATTTAATAAGTATTATGTTTTTAATTATTTCAACGCTTGTTTCCATTTTGGAAACTTTTTTTATATTTAACGTTTAAATAATGATAGGTGAGTGAGCATAGTTAAAAGGCAAACGATTAATAGTTTGGGTGAAAAATACCCTCGAGCAAAAAAACAGTTAGATGTTTGGTATGAAGAGGTGAAAAAAGTTAAATGGGATGGGCCTAATGATATAAAGAAGGAATATCCTAAAGCTAGCATATTAAAAAACAAGCGGCTTGTTTTTAATATCTATGGAGGTGAATTCAGGTTGATAGTAAAAGTTGAATATGAATTTAAGGCTGTATTTATTTTGTTTTTTGGAACCCATCAGGAATATGATCAAATTGATGCAAATACTATAAGTAGTTATTAAATATTAAGATTATGGAACTGAAATTGATAAAAACGAAAAAAGATTATAATATAGCTTTAGAAAGAATAGATACTTTTTTTGAAGAGGGAGTTAAGAAAGGAACTTCTAAAGGGAATGAGCTTGAGTTATTATTGTTGTTGATAGAGAAATATGAAGATGAACATACACCTGTAGATTCACCTGATCCTGTGGAAGCAATTAAATTTAGAATGGAACAAATGAATTTAAAACCGAAAGATTTAGAACCAATTCTAGGGAATAAAAGTTTGGTGTCAAAAATTCTTAATAGAAAGCGAAACCTGTCTTTGTCAATGATACGAGCAATCAATGAGAAATTGAAAATTTCGACTGATGTGCTCATTCAGGAATATTAAATAGAAACCGCTTAAATCGTTATTTTATATTAGACTTTCTACATTATTGCTATTCTCTATGAATATAGGTCATGTTTTGATAAATCCAGGAAATCATGGCATGTTCATTAGGAAGGAGAATGGAAACGACAAGATTATTTAAGTTACATTTTTGCACTAATAGGATTTATATTTTTGGTTGGTATAATACTTTTTATTACCAACAAAATATTTTTTAATAAAGACAACAGAAACTGAAATTTGATATGCTAGAGTACTGTTGTTTTGTTTATACCAGTTTATTTTATACCTATTCACAATACCATAACAGGATTTAATCATTGGAATAGTATTTCAGAATCTTTACAATATCAAAATATAGATAGATGTCGACAAGAATACTGAACCCTTGCGCCGTTAGATTCAATAATAAATAAAATAATAATCTGTTATTGAAAAGGAAATTCATTAATTTTCAATACTGAATACCGTAAGTAAGATTTTATTTATGAAAAAAATCATTGTTTTTATACCACTCTTTTTGATAGGTTTTATTGTATCTCGTGCTCAGAATACTCCCTCTTCAAATGCTTCAGAGATATTGCTTTCGCTGAAAAAATTGAATACGCTTGGGTCTGTATTGTACATAGCCGCGCATCCGGACGATGAAAATACACGCTTACTGGCTTATCTGACGAAAGAAAGAAATTTAAGAACCGGCTATTTGTCCTTAACAAGAGGAGACGGAGGGCAAAATCTTATCGGCAAAGAACAAGGAGGAGAGTTGGGGTTGATACGAACCCAGGAATTATTGGCAGCCCGCCGAAACGACGGGGCTGAGCAGTTTTTTACACGTGCGAACGACTTTGGGTATTCTAAAAATCCGGACGAAACATTTTCGATCTGGAACAAGGATAGTATTCTGGCAGACGTAGTTTGGGTAATCCGGAGGTTTAGACCAGACGTTATCATTTGCCGATTTCCTACTACGGGCGAAGGAGGACATGGGCATCATACCGCTTCCGCAATTCTCTCCGTGGAAGCATTTGATGCAGCAGCAGATGCCAAGCGTTTTCCCGAACAACTAATTTATGTGCAACCCTGGCAAGCAAAACGGCTTTTCTGGAATACGTTTAATTTTGGAACTACGAATACCACCGCACCCAATCAAATCAAAATAGACGTCGGCGGGTACAATACCTTGCTTGGAAAAGGATATGGTGAAATAGCTGCGGAAAGCCGTTCCATGCATAAGAGTCAGGGATTTGGTACTGCGAAAGCAAGAGGCTCTATGGTTGAATATTTTAAACAATTGAAAGGTGACACCCTTAAAACAGATTTGTTTGAAGGAATGGATCAATCTTGGAAACGTTTAAATGTAGGTTTGAAAATACAAGAAAAAATAAATGAGTGCATCAAACAATTGAATCCAATACAGCCTGAAAAAATTATTCCATTATTAGTAAACGTGTACAAACAGATCCAACAATTGAACGGCAATGATTCGACTACGAATTACTGGAAATCCATTAAATTGAAAGAGACAGAAGCTCTAATTTTTTCTTGTTCGGGATTATGGATGGAAGCATACTCTTCTGAGTATAGCTGTATTCCTGGTAATAATTGTACGATTTTATCGCAAATTATTAATAGGAATAACACTCCTGTGAAACTGAATAAAATTTCTTTTATGCATCAAACCGATACCATTACTGCATTAGATTTAAAACAAAATATAATGTATACATTTCTTCACAAAGAAATGTTGCCTGCTACGATTCCTTATTCAAATCCATATTGGTTGGACAAAACGCATGACAAGGGTTTATATAACGTGCAGGATCAATTGTTGATAGGAACTCCTGAAAATAATTCGCGGACAAAGGTGGCATTTAACCTAAATGTATTCGATTTAAATTTTACTGTAGAACGGGATATTGTCTATAAATATACGGATCCTGTAAAGGGAGAATTGTACAGGCCACTGGAAATAATACCTCCTGCTACCGTTAATATTTCGGATCCCGTTTTTGTATTTGCCGATTCGGAAGCCAAAAATATTCAATTCACGGTGAAAGCCAATACTCCTGATATAAAGGGAAAGGTACAAGTGGAGCTATCCGAAGGATGGAAAATTACCATAAAGAATCCTGAATTTTCGTTGGCAAACAAAGGTGATGAAACAATAATAGACGCTACGGTAATACCTCCCGCTAATGATGACAAAGGTAGATTGATGGTCAGCTTACTAATTAACAAAGTGAATTATACGAAAAGTATTAAGCGAATTGAGTACGATCATATCCCTTACCAGTTTATTCTGACCGATGCGGAAGCCCTGTTGGTAAAGGTTGCATTGAAAAAGGCAGGAATTACGATAGGGTATATACCAGGATCAGGGGATGAAGTGCCTACTTGTCTTAAGCAAATCGGTTATAACGTAACGCTTTTAACGGATGAATTATTGACAAAAGAAAATTTCTCAAAGTTCGATGCCATCGTAACGGGAGTACGTGCCTATAATACGAATAATAGGTTGCAAGTGAATTATTCTAAATTGATGGACTATGTTCAGAAGGGTGGAAATCTTATTGTCCAATATAATACCAACAATCGTATCGGACCTGTTCTGGCCAAAATTGGTCCTTATCCTTTTACGATTTCAAGAGATAGAGTAACGAACGAAACAGCAGAAGTTCGTTTTACGAATCCAAAACATTCGGTGTTAAAATATCCTAACCTTATAACGGAAAAAGATTTTGAAGGCTGGGTACAGGAGAGGGGAATTTATTTTGCAACCGAATTGGATAAAAATTACGAAACCATTTTTTCTATGAATGATCCTAATGAAAAAGCAAGCGAGGGAAGTTTGATCGTTGCTAAATACGGCAAAGGGAACTTTGCGTATACAGGATTGGCTTTCTTTAGAGAGTTACCTGCTGGCATTCCCGGCGCTTATCGTTTATTTGCAAATTTAATTAGTCTTCCCTCAACCAAATAAAAAATGGAGGAAGAAAAACCGCCCATTCTAGGAACATGGAATAACATTTATGCACTCGTAATAGGAGTGTTGATTGGATTGATAATTTTCTTTTACTTTTTTACCAGGTATTTCGAATGAGTTATCCGGATTGGTTGGTATTGACAAGTACAATCCTGCTAATTGTCTTGTATGGTCTTTGGAAAAGCAGAGGAACCAAAAATATTGAAGGGTATCTTATGGCGGACAAACAATTGCCATGGTACCAGGTTGGCTTATCGGTGATGGCCACACAAGCCAGTGCGATTACTTTTTTATCAGCTCCGGGACAAGCCTACAACGATGGATTACGGTTTATTCAATTTTATTTTGGGTTGCCTTTGGCAATGGTGGTACTTTGCATTACGTTTATTCCTATTTTCAGAAAGTTGAATGTGTATACGGCTTACGAATACCTGGAAACCCGTTTCGATTATAAAACCAGGTCCATAACAGCATTTTTATTTTTACTTCAAAGAGGACTTTCTACGGGAATCACGATCTATGCACCGTCAATTATTCTGTCGACTATTTTAACTATTGATATTACGTATACCACCATTGTAATGGGAGGAATTGTGATTGTATATACGGTATACGGAGGAACAAAAGCCGTATCCTATACTCAAATGCTACAGATGGGAATCATCTTTTCAGGATTATTTATGGCGGCTTGTATGGTGGTTTATTTGTTGCCGGATAATGTTGGGTTTTTAGACGCACTTCATATTGCTGGTAAAATGAATAAGCTAAATGCAATTGACACATCTTTTGATTTAAACAATCGTTATAATATTTGGTCTGGGATTATAGGTGGATTTTTCCTACAACTTTCTTATTTCGGTACCGACCAATCTCAAGTGGGCCGTTATCTGACAGGAAAGTCTACGACCGAAAGCCGTTTGGGTTTAATTATGAATGGGCTAATAAAAATTCCTATGCAATTTTTAATTTTACTCATCGGTACGTTGGTATTTACTTTTTATCAATTCCATGTACCACCTGTTTTTTTTAATAAAGTAGAAATAAATAAAATAGAAAACAGTTCCTATAACGAGGCCTATAAAACAATCGAATCGGATTTTAAAGAAGTACATGCACAAAAAAAAGTCCTGATAAATGAATTAGTGTCCGCTCTTCGATCCGATAATAGAAAAAGAATTTCCGATGTACAAAGTAGAGTAAAAAAAGTTGATCAAAAATTGAATTTGATTAGAAATAACGCAACTCGGCTTATGGAAAAAAATAATCCAAAAGCAAATACCAATGATACCAATTATATTTTTCTAACATTTGTTACAGAACAATTGCCAGTCGGGTTGGTCGGATTGCTTATTGCTATAATTTTTCTTGCTTCCATGGGTTCTACAGCGAGCGGATTGAGTTCGCTTGCCTCCACTACCCTCGTCGATTTTTATAAACGCATGTATAAAAATAATGAAAGTGATCGTCAGTATCTTTTTATTTCCCGATGGGCTACGTTTGGTTGGGGAATTTTTTGCATTGTTGTCGCTTTATATGCAGGTAAGCTTGGAAATTTGATAGAAGCCGTAAATATTCTAGGTTCTTTGTTTTATGGAACTATATTGGGAATATTTTTAGTAGCATTTTACATGAAACAAATAGGAGGGACGGCTGTATTTTATGCCGCCATAATATCAGAAGTGGTTATTTTTTATTCCTGGCTAACCAATTTGACCGCATTCTTATGGCTCAATGTTATTGGGTGTTTGTTGGTTATGGCATTGTCCTGGCTAATTCAGAAGATTGTATTAAGAAAACAGGTAAAGTAAAAAAATACAAATTTTTAATCTTGACAAACAGATAATCTCTTTCTTCCTGAAGTAATAAAAAAATCCTTCCGATTAATTCAGAAGGATTTTTTTATGGCGATCCGAATTTTAAATGTTGAATTTTCGGAATATTTTTTTTCGCTGTTTATTTAGCTTTTTTCACTTCTGCGATAAATTTAGTAGCCATTTGTACATAGTCATCATTTTTTGCCTCTGTAGCCAGTGGAATAACTTGTTGTTCTGCCGTAGCAATAGCAGCTTGATTATCTTTTAATTTGTATTGAATTTTTGCTTTCAACATAAACATAAAAAAAGCTTTTGGGTTTTGTTCGGTCGCTTTGTTTACCCACTCCAATGCTTGTTTCATATCCTTATTATTTTCATAATAATAGTTGGCCGCCTGAAAATAAGGACGTGAATCTGTACCAATCGAAGATTCAATGTTCTTCATTATTTTGCCATCAATTTCAGTTTTTACATTAAATGCCACACGTGTTTTATCCCATGTTAATTCTATAATAGCAGTGTTAGGAGTAATATCGACAACGTTTATCGTAAACATTTCTACTTTAGTTCCAAGGGAAGATGGTTTCACGGTAAAATGAACAATTTCATTTTCGGGTTTGTAATTGGCTACATTGCCTCCCAGCGTTAAATCCTTATAAAGCATTATTTCCCATTTATCTTTGTTCGGAATAGAGTACAACGCATAAGTTCCGGCCGGAACATCTTTATCTTCTACCTTTACATCTTCACCAAAAGTAATTTTTGTAGAAGCGTTTGCTCCGGTACGCCAAATTTTTCCATAAGGAACTAAATCACCATACACAACACGCCCTTTGACTCCTGGACGTGAATATTCGATGGTAATATCCGAAAGTGAAAAATTTTGTTTTAAAGTTTGAGTGGGACTAGGGGCAGGTACTTTCAGTGTTTGCTGTGCCTTCGTGTTTAGTGCTAAAATACTAAATGCTGCCAATATAACGGCGGAGAAAATTATTTTTTTAGTAGTAATCATGAGTTGTATGTGTTTAATTTTATATACTACAATAATAGGTCTTAATTCGTTCAACAAATATAATTAAAAATTGTTTTGATGATTAAAATTATAAAGGACCTTTAAGAGGAAGTAGTTTTATATATTAATTTTTAGTTATTATTTTATTCTTAGGGTATTATGAAATAAATGCATTAAGGCTGAAGGAGCGTTTCCAAATAATGGTATTTTATGTGAAACATCGTTTTTATGGTTTCTATTTTTTGAGCGATCGGTTCTTTGTTCACTTTTGTGGTTGTTTTTGATCCTACCATCAGGATATTTTTTCTTGTATGTTCATTAGAAATAAATTCAAATATTTTTGTTTGGTACTGATTCTCTTCCATAAGTAACGCTCGAATGGTATCTGTCACCATTTCGAATTGTCTTTCTTTGAATATGCCGTATTTCAGTAATGGGTTTTCCTGTTCAATTCCTTTTACTTGTTGTCGTATTTGTTTGTGGCAACAAGGAGCACAAATGATAAGCGACGCATTTGAGATTATTCCTTTGTAGATGGCGTCATCGGTAGCAGTATCACAGGCGTGTAAAGCTATTAAAATATCAATTTTATTTTCTTTATATTCTTGAATAGGTTCACAAAGAAAATTCAGTCCATCGAAAAGGCATTGTTTGGCGACTTCATTGCAATAATCGGTGAGATCTTTCCGAAGTTCAATTCCTGTGATGGTTACTTCCAGATTTAATTTATTTTTTAAATAATCATACAATGCAAAAGTAAGATAGCCTTTCCCTGATCCCATATCTACAATAGTTAAAGGAGAGGGAAGATCAGTAGATCCTATAAGGCTTTCTATAATTTCCAGGTATTTGTTTATCTGACGGTATTTGTCCGCCATTTTTGGAATCATTTTTCCTTGATAATCCATAATGCCTAAACTAGTCAGGTAGGCATTGGTATTGGCTGCCCTTTTTATTTTTGGTTTGTCGTGCGCATAAGATTCTGTTTCAGAAAAAGTTGGTTTATGACTTGTAAATGTATTTACACCTTTGTCCGAAATTATTAATTTAAAATCTTCGTGAATGGTAAATAGAGTAGCAATAGAAAAACGTTCCTGAAGAAGAGTAGCCATTTCTTTATAGCCATCCTCGAAAGCAAAATTTTTAGTCAGGTCTTTTGTTTTATAATGATAGGTAAAAGAAAAGTGTGGTTTGTTTTTAATAATAATTAGCCGAATATATACATTGTGAAGTTCTGCTTTTTTTTCTTTTGGTTTGCTTATGGTTATTTTTACAAACTCTTCTGCGGAAATACTACTCTTAAGTTGCTCAAACAGCCTTGTTAATTCTTTCATAAAGCAATTTACCAATTTCCTTTCAAGAAAAAATTAATTTGAAGGGCTTCGATGTGTTCTTTATAAATAGGTTAACATCGCGGAGGCTTGTAAAAGGAGGAGATTACTGCATATCATTTTAAACTGAATAGAATAGCCAAAATATTCTTATTTTTGTGCCATGCTCATTCACGAATTACAGCAAAAGCTCTTGGAAAGAGCAGAAAATAATAACCTTCGAAAACTAATCGTCACCAATGGAATGATTGATTTTTTCTCGAACGATTATTTAGGACTTGCTAGAAGTCAAGAGCTCTCAGAGATGATTCAGCAAGAATGCGAAAGTCAACATGGAAACCTGAATGGTTCAACAGGCTCTCGGTTGCTATCCGGTAATTCAACCTATACTATGAAAGTAGAGGAAGAACTGTCTATTCTTTTTCGGGCAGAAA
>DATHPH010000227.1:0-4083 GCA_035484095.1 Cytophagaceae bacterium
TCCTAAAAAACCAAACTCAGCAATGAGAAAGGTGGCAAGGGTGCGGTTAACTAATAAGAAAGAGGTGAATGCCTATATACCTGGAGAAGGACATAACCTTCAGGAACACTCTATCGTGTTGGTAAGAGGAGGAAGGGTAAAAGATCTTCCGGGAGTAAGATACCATATCGTACGTGGTTCATAAGATACTGCAGGCGTAAGTGGTAGAAAACAATCAAGATCGAAATATGGTGCAAAAAGACCAAAAGCAGGAGCAGCAGCTCCAGCAGCAAAAGGTGCACCGGCTAAAAAGAAAAAATAGTTAAATATATATAAAATAGGTAATTGGCACCAGGATTTCAAGGAGTGCCCAAGTATTGTACTGAATTATGAGAAAAGCAAAACCTAAAAAAAGATACGTGTTACCGGATCCTAAATTTCAAGATCCTATTGTAACAAAATTTGTAAACGTATTAATGTACGATGGTAAGAAATCCATTGCTTACGACATTTTTTATGGAGCCATTGAGCTCGTTCAAAAAAGAACTAATGAAAACGGTCTTGAAATTTGGAAAAAGGCACTTGCCAATGTTAGTCCTTATGTGGAAGTAAAAAGCCGCAGAGTTGGAGGAGCAACATTCCAAGTACCTACAGAAGTTCGTCCTGAAAGAAAAGCATCTCTTGGTATGAAGTGGTTGATTCAATATTCAAGGTCAAGAGGAGAGAAAACAATGACAGAGAAACTTGCAGGAGAAATTGTAGCTGCTTCAAAAGGAGAAGGTGCTGCCGTGAAGAAGAAAGATGATACGCACAGAATGGCAGAGGCGAATAAAGCATTTTCACATTTTAGATTCTAGAAATTAACGCTCATGGCTCGCGATTTAAAATTTACAAGAAATATTGGTATAGCTGCTCACATTGATGCAGGTAAAACAACCACAACAGAGCGAATTCTATATTACGCAGGTGTTAGCCATAAAATAGGCGAGGTACATGACGGTGCCGCTACTATGGACTGGATGGCTCAGGAGCAAGAAAGAGGTATTACCATTACTTCTGCTGCAACTACGGTAAGTTGGGAATATAGAAAACAAAAATACCATGTAAACATTATCGATACTCCGGGTCACGTTGACTTTACAGTTGAGGTGAATCGTTCACTTCGTGTATTGGATGGGTTGGTTTTTTTATTTAGTGCAGTAGACGGGGTTGAACCTCAATCAGAAACGAACTGGCGTTTAGCAAATAATTATAACGTAGCCCGTTTGGGTTTCGTAAATAAAATGGACCGTTCCGGTGCCGATTTCCTTAATGTGTGTAAACAAGTGAAGGAAATGTTAGGAAGTCATGCCGTACCGCTTCAATTACCTATAGGAGCAGAAGATAACTTCAAAGGAGTAGTTGATTTGATCAACTTCCGTGGTATTGAATGGAATGAGCATGATAAAGGAATGACTTTTAAAGAAGTTCCAATTCCTGCGGACATGATCGAAGAAGCAACTGAATACAGAGAAAAGCTTTTGGAAGCAGTAGCTGAGTTCGATGATAAAATCATGGAAAAATATTTCGAGGATCCATCTTCCATTACAGAAGACGAAATTCTTACAGCTCTTCGTAAAGCGGTAATTGCTATGAAAATAGTACCAATGCTTTGCGGTTCCTCTTTCAAAAATAAAGGAGTACAAACAATGTTGGACTTTGTAATGTCCCTGTTGCCGTCTCCACTTGACAAAGAAAGTATAAAAGGTACAGATCCGGATACAGATCTGGAAGTGACTCGTAAACCAAGTGATAAAGAGCCTTTCGCAGGATTGGCATTCAAAATCGCAACTGATCCTTTTGTAGGTCGTCTTTGTTTTGTACGTGCTTATTCAGGAGTGTTGGAATCTGGTTCTTATGTTTTCAATACAAGATCTAACAACAAAGAGCGAATTTCTCGTGTATTTCAAATGCACGCCAATAAACAGAATCAAATTGAACGCCTTGAAGCAGGTGATATTGGTGCAGTAGTTGGTTTTAAAGACATCAAAACGGGTGATACCCTTTGTGATGAAAAAAATAAAATTGTCCTTGAGAAAATGGACTTCCCAGAACCTGTAATCGGTTATGCGATTGAGCCTAAAACACAAGCGGATATGGATAAAATGGGTATGGCAATTGCCAAACTTGTGGAAGAAGATCCAACATTACATGTATCTACCGATCATGAAACAGGACAAACTATCTTGAGAGGAATGGGTGAACTTCACCTTGAGATTATCATGGATAGAATGAGAAGAGAATTTAAAGTAGAAGTGAACCAAGGTGCTCCTCAGGTAGCCTACAAAGAATCTCTTACAAAGAATTTCGAACATAGAGAAGTTTATAAAAAACAAACCGGTGGTCGTGGTAAATTTGCCGATATCGTATTTGAAATCGGACCTCGTGAAGATGGCAAATTAGGCTTGGAGTTTGTAAACGAAATCGTAGGTGGTGTAATTCCGAGAGAATTTATTCCACCGATTCAGAAAGGTTTCGAGGAGGCTATGAAGACAGGTGTGCTTGCCGGATATCCAGTGGAATCCATGAAAGTGAGAATTTTTCATGGATCTTTCCACGATGTCGATTCAGATGCCTTATCTTTTGAACTGGCCGCAAAAGGTGGTTTCAGAGAAGCAGCTAAAAGTGCTGGTCCAAAGTTGATGGAGCCTATTATGGCAATGGAAGTAACTTGTCCGGAAGAATATACGGGTTCTGTAACGGGTGACCTTAACAGAAGAAGAGGTATTATGAAGAGTATGGACATGAAAATCGGTGCTCAGGTAATTAAGGCAGATGTACCTCTTTCCGAACTATTCGGATATGTGACGGATTTAAGAACCTTGACCTCTGGTCGTGCTACCGCAAATTTAACGTTCTCCCACTATGAGTTTGTGCCTCAAAACTTGGCGGAAACAGTAATGGCAAAAGCTAAAGGAGCTGCTGCTTTAAAATAAGTATTTAGAGATTGAATTAATATAACTGATAAAGAAAATCAGTATGAACCAAAAAATAAGAATAAAACTAAAATCTTTCGACCATAACTTGGTTGACAAGTCGTCTGAAAAGATTGTACGCGCTGTGAAAGCAACGGGTGCTGTGGTGAGCGGTCCTATACCACTGCCAACAGAAAAAGAAGTTTTTACTGTATTAAGATCACCCCACGTAAACAAAAAGGCCAGAGAGCAGTTCCAACTGTGTACTTACAAGAGATTAGTAGATATTTACTCTACCTCTAGTAAAACAGTAGATGCTCTTATGAAGCTAGAATTGCCAAGTGGCGTTGAAGTAGAAATTAAAGTCTGATAAGGACTCTAAAGCAAATATCAAAAAGTACCCCTTAATCTCCGGGTACTTTTTTTGACCTCCTGCCAACAAAAGTATTACCGGAAAAGTTGGCGCATCCCATGCAAATTATCGGTAATGCTGCGAAAATAGAGATTGAATGAAAATAAATTGTAATCAAATTTTGGATGCAATTTATTTTATAGTACCTTTGCAGTCCGTTTCGAGGATTGTGCGGTTCGTAAATATAAATGACTAGTAATCAAATATAACACAGATATAAAATGTCCGGGTTAATAGGAAAAAAAATAGGAATGACAAGCTACTACGATGCTGAAGGAAAAGCAGTAGGATGTACGCTTGTAGAAGTAGGTCCCTGCGTAGTAACACACGTAAAGACTACTGAGAAAGATGGCTATAAAGCTGTTCAATTAGGGTTTAGCGAAAAGAAAGAAAAAAATACTTCTGCGGCATTAATTGGCCATTTCAAAAAAGCTAATACAACTCCAAAATCCAAATTGGCTGAATTTAAAACATTCGGAAAAGAAGTGAGCCTTGGCGATACATTGACAGTAGGAGATGTATTTGTAGAAGGTGACTTTATAGATGCTATAGGCACCTCCAAAGGTAGAGGTTTTCAAGGGGTAGTAAGAAGACATGGTTTTTCTGGAGTAGGCGGACAAACGCACGGACAACATAACCGTGCCAGACATGCTGGTTCTATTGGATCCTGCTCATTTCCGGCGAGAGTATTTCCAGGTATTAGAATGGCTGGTCGTATGGGTAACCAAAGAACTAAAG
>DATHPH010000228.1:0-3197 GCA_035484095.1 Cytophagaceae bacterium
ATCATGCAAAAGGCAGTTTCCTTCATCATCAATGACCAGTAAAATATTTATTAGGGTATCATTTTCCAATATATAAAAGGAAATGAAAATATTGTTTTTATGTTCCAGATATTCTAATGGACCGACACAACGATACTGATAATGTTGTTCAATAAAATCTTTCATTGTTTTATAATAGGTGTTCTCTTCCGAATACAACAGAGGAAATATTGAAACAGTGGAGATCACTGAATTTTCCTTCCATTCCTCCATGGCTGTTTCTTTCACTATTTTTCCTGATTCAGCTAAAACCGTTTGTAATAGGACTAAGTCATTTTTCTCCATGACTACTTGCATCATTTCTTTATTCTCGAAAGTATAAAATAATTTTTCATCATTATGCCAAAGCAATTTTCCATTCAACAAATCGATAACATATAATCCTTTCATTTCAGGATTATTACTTTCCTTATATATCTGAACAACTGCCTTTTCGTATCCAACAGCTTTCAAACCCACCCACCAGGGTTTTGGAAGCGAATCGAATGTACATTGAAAATCATTTTTCAATAGATTTATAACCGAAAACATTGTTCTCCTTTTTTCACTGTCGCGTGATTCTACGACAAGATAATTTCCATTTTCATCAGGGAGTATTTTCCAGACAATTCCTCCGGGAATTTTATACGTAACCAGTATTTTTTTCAAGTGGTATTTGCAGTATATTCGTTGCAAATTTAGCATTAAATAATCTGTAAATGAAGATACTTGGTATTATTCCCACCCGTTTCGCTTCTACCCGTTTTCCTGAAAAGGCATTGGTTGACATAGGTGGGAAATCAATGGTGCAAAGGGTATACGAACAGGCCTTAAAATCTGCAACACTTTCAAAAGTAGTAATCGCTACCGATCATAAAAAAATATTCGATCATGTTACACAATTTGGGGGTCATGTTGTGATGACTTCCGAAACACATCAAAGTGGTACAGATCGTTGTGCAGAAGCTCTTGTAAAGGAAAATGACATCTTTGATTTTGTAATCAATATTCAGGGAGATGAACCTTTTATTAAACCGGAACAAATAGATTTATTGACTTCCATCCTAACGGAAGAAACGGAGCTTGCTACCTTAGCAAAAAAGATAACGGACGAAGAAACCCTCTTCAATCCAAATACACCCAAAATGATATGGAATGAAAAGATGGAAGCAATTTATTTTAGCCGACAGACAATTCCTTATGTGCGAAGTGTAAATGCGAAAGAATGGCTTTCTAAGCATGATTTTTATAAGCATATTGGAATTTATGCTTACCGTGTGGATGTGCTTAAAAAAATAACGAAGCTGCCTTTATCAGTTCTTGAACGAGCAGAGTGTCTGGAACAACTGCGCTGGCTTGAAAATGGTTATAAAATAAAAGTAGCCATTACAGAATTTGAAACCATCGGAATCGATACTCCGGATGATTTAACTAAGATTGCACATTTGTTATAAATTTTCAAAAAGTTTTCAATTATTACTTTTTAAAATAACCTTTGAAGACTTTTTGAAAATTGAGTTACAGTAATTTTAACTATTAATAATTAAACAAAAAACCATTAGGTCCAATACCTACCTCGAAGGAATCAATTACGGTGCCACTTTGTGTATAGCGAACCATATATTGATTGGAGCTAAATCCGTACGTTCCTGTATAGATTGTATTACTTGTTGAATCAATCCCTAAACCATAAAAGGCTCTGTTGATAACTGGTGTTGTTGAAACAGAAGTAGCGGATATGTCTTGTGAATATACTGCACTGTTATAAATATAGTACAACATGTTTTTACTTCCGTTTATACTTAATCTGGGAGGGTTTCCGGAAGCATCGGCAACAGGAAATGTATATTTTGCTTCAATTGTTCCATTTGCCGGATTAATTCTTACCAATGCTCCAGCTGATTGACTTATAACACTGTAATTTGTTCCATACACGGTAATACCGGCGCATAATACCCATATTTTCCCATTTACATCTTTTACCATACACGTCGGCCCATCGGACGCTGTGATAGTGCTGTCTACAACATCGGTGGACGGGTCGATGACCGCAATTTTATTTTGACCAGAAATACAGGCAAATATTTTTCCATTGCTCAATATCATTTGTTCTGGAAGGGTACCCGTACTAATAGTCCCTGAAATAGTATTGTTGGTCAAATTTAGGATCGAAATCCTTCCGTTTGTACTGGAATAACTTACGTACTCTGTTACGTATGCTTTCGTACTATTTATCACTGCCATGTATCTTGGTAAACTTAATCCATTAATGGTACCGGTTGAAGTGAGAGGATAGTTATCCGTAACTTCAATTTTGTTGCTGTTGTTTACTACAAAATAAAATTTTCCATTGGCGATCGTCATAGACTGAAGCACATCACCAATCGGGCGGTTGTTCGTTTGCGTAAATAGATTATTATACATTTTATTTGTGGAGCGAGAAAATATGCTGACGGAGGCGTTTCCATTCCCAAAAGCTCCTTCATTTAATACAAATACTTCTTCGGAAATGCTTGGTTGTGTAGTTTCTACCTTCTTTTTACAGGAGGCTAGAAATAGAAACGTAAGGACTGTAAAAGTGACAATGACGGATGTTTTTTGTTTGTTCATAATGGGTTTTATGTTTATTTAAAGTTTATTTAATTGAATACTAATTCCTATTTCAAAATTTCTACCCGGCATTGCCCTGTAGGCAATTACCTGATAACTCTTATTCCATATATTGTTTATTTTAAAAAGTAAACTGATTCCGGTATTTCCTTTTATAAATAGTTTGGAAAAAATCATATTCCCCAACCAGTATCCATTGACAAAGGCAGCATCGTCCGCCTGAGTATAAACTATGCCAGTATAATTATGGGTATAGCTTAAAGAATAACCATGGTATATACCTCCAACTTTTAACCCACCTTTGTATTGCGGTACATAAATCAGTTGTTTGCCTAATTGATTTTCACTTCCTGCAGGTACCTTTTCGTTGGTAGATAAAATATAATCGAAACGCAATCCTGTAGTAAATTTTATCTGATGGATATTCAATGTCAGGTCTATTGTATTTTCAATTCCTCTTGACCATACCTTCAAGACATTTTCAGGAACCCAATAGTTACCGGCAGGTACCCACAAGATCCAGTTATGTATATTTCTATTGAATACGGTAGTTGAAAAATTTATGGTTG
>DATHPH010000229.1:0-4894 GCA_035484095.1 Cytophagaceae bacterium
CCTCAGGCGGGAAAAATGTTTTTATTAGACAAAACAGTATAGGTGCTAATACAAGTAATTATGCTTCCTATACCTATTTAGTTGTTGACACATGGACAAATGGTGGGGACACACAACTTACCAGAAGTTTACTGGATTTTAACTTGAGCTCCATCCCTTCAGGTGTTACCATTTCTAAAGCTATTCTGGTATTATATGCTGATACTACGGATGTTGTTTATGGAGGAGAAACTAAGGCGGACAATGGCCATAGTACCTTATCCGGACCAAATAACTGGTTGTTGGAAAGAATAACTTCTGCTTGGACGGAAAGTGCTGTAACTTGGAATACTCAGCCTACCATAGATACTTCTATTAATGTACCTGCTAGTGTTTCCAGAAGTCAAACGTATGAAATTGATGTTACAAATTTTATAAAAGATGAAATAGCGAATCCAACTTTATATTATGGCTTCATGCTTAAACTCTCAAATGAATCTCCTTATAGGAGTCTCATATTTTGTAGCAGTCGTCATCAATATTCAACACTTTCCCCTGCGCTTAAAATTACCTATATGAAATGAAGGTGCTGGGAATTACATTAAGATACAATTAGGGTTTAATGGCAAGTTGAGGTTAATTTTTTATTTTGTTCCTTCTCTTTATAGAAATTTTAAAGCTTTATACCTCATTTCGAGCCATTCATTTTGACATGTTTTTAAATTCATAAAATATAAAAAATGAAAACTTTCAAGCTGAATTAAGTTACTTTCAACTAGTTTCATTAATTTTTAACATATATATTTAGGGTATAAATTCTAGAAGATTTCAGTTATTATGAATAAAAATAAGCTTTTAATTTTATTTATCCTTCGCATATTAATTTTTGGACTCTTTATGATGTCTGGTATATTGAAATTATTCCCTTCCATTGTCCCCTTCGAAAAGCAATTGGTTGATTTAGGATTGGTGAATTGGTGTTCCTCACCCTACATGGCACGGTTTATCATTGCACTTGAATTGGCGTTAGGTATTGCCTTTCTTCAGTCCAATTACCTTAAAAAAATAGTTATTCCTGCCACTGTTATTTTATTAATTGTTTTTTGCGTACACCTTTCCATTGTAATTTATACGCAAGGTGCTAATTCCGGAAATTGCGGCTGCTTTGGTCAGCTAATTCCTATGACACCTCTTGAAGCACTTATTAAAAATGTTTTCACCTTGGGAATACTTGGGTATATGTATGTCATTTATAAAGAGAAAGAGAAAAATAATTTTTTGGTATTGACAACCGTTTATCTTGTTTCTACCCTTGCTGTTTTTGTTCTTTATCCTTTCAAACCTTGCCAAACAATAGTTGTGGAAGAAACGATTGATGAAGTTATCACACTTTCATCGGACTCTACAAAAAAAGAGACTTCTTCTGATGTACTTATAAAAGATTCCTTACTAAAATCAACCTCAGTACCAACCATGGAACCAAATAAAATAGTAAGGGTTGATGATTCGGTTAAAAAAGTACCCTTAGCAAAAGTTGATGTTTTATGCCCTGTTAAAAAGACTTCGGTTTATGCGTCTTTTAAAAAATTCAACGATGGGATTAGTACAAATTTAGATGAGGGAAGAAAGATTGTAACACTTTTTAGTTTGGATTGTGAACATTGTATGGAAACGGCAAAAAAAATAGGTGAACTCTCTAAAAAACGATCTATGCCTCCTACTTTTTTTCTGTTTTGGGGAACAGAAGATCAGGTAGAAAATTTTTTTAGAGTAGCGCAATGTAGATTCCCTTATAAAATAATTGAGCCAACGTTATTTTTCCAATTGCTGGGAAGTGCACCATCACCACCCAAGGTGACTTATTTGTGCAACGGAAATATACTATCTGAGTATGACAACACTACTTTTAAAATAGAAAAGCTGGAAGAAATGTTGAATAAGTAAAATGAAAAAGCTAAGTATTTCAATATTGATTTGTATATTATTTCTGACCACCTCCTTTCATGGTATGGAACCGAAAGGGTTTAAGTTAAAAACTATAGTAATTGATGCAGGGCATGGAGGGAAAGATCCCGGTTGTTTGGGTTTCGGTTCCAAGGAAAAGGATATTGCTTTGGATGTAGCAATTAAATTGGGGGAATTTATAAAACAGAATATGAGCGATGTGAAAATAATATACACCCGTAAGACGGATGTATTTGTGGAATTGCATGAAAGAGCCGCAATTGCTAATCGTAACAACGCAGATTTGTTTATTTCTGTTCATGTAAATTCAGGTCCTTCCGGTTTATATGGTACAGAGACTTTTTGTATGGGACTTCACAAAAGCGAACAAAATCTTGAAATTGCTCAGCGTGAAAATTCTTCCATTTTAATGGAGCATAATCATGAAAAAGAATACGACGGATTTGATCCAAAATCCCCTCAATCGTATATTTTGTTTTCTTTGTATCAAAGTGCTTTTATGGCCAATAGCACTCGGCTTGCAGGAAAGATTGAAAAAGAATTTGAGGAAAATAATAAGCGTCATAGTCGGGGAGTAAAGCAGGCTGGTTTTTTAGTGCTTTGGAAAACGTCTATGCCCAGTGTTCTAGTGGAAACTGGATTTTTGACAGATACTACCGATGCCAATTATTTGAAAGAGGAAAAAGGAAGAGTCGATACCGCTTGGGGAATTTATTCTGCCATTGAAGATTTTAAGAACGAAATGGAGGAGGGAGAAGAGTAAGCAATCTTTTTCCTAGGTCGTTCCGAGGTATTTTTTTAATATTTCTTCCACACTCTCTTCTTTATGATTTAGATATAGATGCACATGAAAACCGTTGAGGTAATCCATCATGGAAATCAATTCTATTTTTTGTTTTTCACTTAAATTGGCAGAAAGAAGGGTGCCTACTTTGGTCATTTGTTCAAAAGCCTTGAAAATTGTTTTTTCTCCCAAAGCAGTCAATTTTAATAATTTTGAACGTTTGTCTTCTTTATTGATCGATTCCTTTATATACTTAAGCTTTATCAGCCTTCTTAAAATTTCAGTACCGGAAGTAGGCTCAAATAAGTTTAAGTTGATTACATCGGTTTTTTTCGGATTGTTTAAATGAAGAACAGCTGCTAAAAATGTAAACTCATCGAGGTTCATCTCAAGGTGATGCAGTGCTTTTTTAGCATATATGCGGCCATATTTACTTAGTCTTCCGACAAGCATTCCTATCTGAACTTCCTTGCTCTTCATCTCATGATGATGTTTTAGGCCTTCTTCATAAGAGCTCCATTTTTGATAGTACATGTCTTGTTTTTTTTCAATTGCATCAGGCGTTTTCTCTTTTTGATTTTGTGTTGAAAGCCATTTTCCAAAATCTGCTAACTCAGGGTTTGGATATAGATTTTCATATTCTCCCCACTTCTGAATCAGCGCAGCTATTTTATTATAATATGACATATTCTAGTTCCATTTATACAAAAATAATAAATTTTAATATTAATACAAAATTGCAGTAATTTATTTTTTTTATTACAATTTTGTATTAGTTTTGATTTTTAAATACGAGACAAAACTATGAGTATTATTGATGACAAAGTAGTTGCAAGAGTTGAAGGGGCTTCCAAACGTTATAAAAGTGGTGATGGAGAGATTACAGCACTTTACGAAACGAACTTTGAGATGAAAAGGGGAGAACTTGTTTTGATAATAGGTCCTTCCGGTTCTGGTAAAACAACTTTATTGTCTTTGTTGGGTTGTGTGATTTATCCTACTACTGGAAAGGTGGTGGTGGAAGATTCAAATACGACCGGAATGAATGAAACTCAATTGGCCCAAATACGACTCAAATCAATTGGTTTTGTCTTTCAGAATTTTAATCTGGTTGCTCCTCTTACTGCTTTGGAAAACGTAATGTTCCCTTTAAATCTGCAAAAAATTTCTACCTCAGAAGCTTTGCAAAGAGCCAGAAAAGCACTCGAAGGAGTTGGCCTTTCAGATAGAGCGGATTTTAAACCTAAACAATTGTCAGGTGGACAACAACAGCGAGTAGCCATTGCAAGAGCACTGGTGACAAATCCTGCGTTGCTTTTGTGTGACGAACCCACTGCTTCGTTGGATTCGAAGTCGTTGGTAACGGTAATGGAAGAGTTGAAAAAACTTTCTAAACAAGGAAAGGCGGTAGCGGTTGTAACCCACGATCCACGTCTGAAAGAATATGCAGATAGAACGATATATGTCGAAAATGGAAGAGTAACCAACGAGCCCTTCGCCGAAGGGCATTGATAGGATTCTCTTTATCTATTATTTTAAAATGAAAATAAAAAAATATAAACAATAAAATCAATGTTAAGATCTATACAAATAATTTCATGTGGGCTGTTTTTTGCAGTAGGCATGATAAGTTGTGGAGGGAAAAAAGAAGAAGTTACGAAAACGGATTCTCTATCATCTTCAAATATCGCTCCTAAAATGATTGTTTCAATTGGTAGGATAGAACCTGAATTGAAAATTATAAAACTGAGTGCTGAGGTAAGTGGAGTTGTAAAAAAAATTAACTATCAGGCAGGTGATTCTGTGAAGAAGGATGCGGTTATTATTGAATTGACGAATGATTTAGAACGTGCCCAGGTGGCATTAAATAATAGTCAATTCCAAACTAAATATTCTGACATAGCCTCTGCAGAAGCTAATATGGAAGAAGCGAAGTTAAAGTTGGAAAATCAAAAGACGAAATATGAAAGGTTGAAAAATAGCTATGATAAAGGTGCAGAGACCAAACAGAATATGGATAATGCCAATACAGATTATCTTACGGCTCAAAAAGAAGTAGAGCGACTTTCCTCTGTGCTCATGTCTTATAGAAAACAGCAGCAAGAAGTGGTGCAACAGACTTCTTTAAATCAGATTCAGTTGCAGAGAAGATTTATAAAAGCACCT
>DATHPH010000230.1:0-13071 GCA_035484095.1 Cytophagaceae bacterium
AACACGTTGATTTATGGAAAGTAATGACATTACCACACTGGAAGAAGTTAAAAAGGAAGCTGCTGCTTACATCAATAAAAATGAATCGAGCGAAAGAATTCAGCTTATCATTTTTAAACTTGGAAGAGAAGAATATGCAATGAACATCGCCCAGATTAAAGAGGTTGTAATTACACCCCGAATAGCAAGGGTGCCGCAAACCGCTGAATATATAAAGGGGGTAGCCAATATAAGAGGGAATATAATTGCCATCATGGATCTGGAGGAACGATTTAGTTTAATTGACACATCAAAACAAAATGTAGATGAATCAATTGCAAATTATACACTGGTAGTGGAAAGTGAAGATTATAAAGTTGGTATTTTGGTAAAGGAGGTTCCTAATACGTTAAGCATTCGTACCTCTGATATAGACAGCTCTTCCGATATTATTCGCTATTCAGCTCTTGATGAAAAATGTATAAGAGGAATTGTAAAGTCTTCCGATCGAATGATCATAATGATCGACATGTTTGAATTGTTGTCTATCGACGAACATGTAAAAAAAATAACTAAAATCTAACTCTATAATTTATGAAAACAGTATTAATTGTTGACGACTCACTTTATATGCGCACTATGATAAGTGATGCTTTGATAAAAGCAGGTTACAATATTGTTGCTCAGGCAGCCAACGGAGAAACCGCTATTGATATGGCACTCGAATATAAACCGGACTTGATAACACTGGATAATATTTTACCGGATATGATCGGAACCGATATTTTAAAAGTCTTAAAACAAGATGAAAAAATAGGTTCAAAAGTTGTAATGATCAGTGCTGTGGGACAGGAATCTGTAATCCAGGAAGGAATGAGTCTTGGAGCTGCCAATTACATTGTCAAGCCTTTTACCGCAGAGGGTTTGGTCGATACAATAAATAAAGTCTTCGCCTAATGGAATTGCCAATAAGAGTATTATTGGCGGATGATTCTGGATTTATGCGATTGTTGGTTTCTGATATTTTAAAATCGGATAAGGAGATAGAAGTAATCGCAACAGCCTCAAATGGCAGGGAAGCTACTGAAAAAACAATTTTATACAAGCCAGATGTCGTCGTCATGGACATTAATATGGGAGAATATAATGGATTATACGGCATAGAAAAGATTATGGAAGCTCAGCCAACACCCATAGTCATTTTGAGTTCGGTTGGGAACAATGATTTTCCTGTAATTGAAAGGGGATTAAGACTTGGGGCAATAGATTATCTTAATAAACCAGCTCAAAATAACACAAAAGTAAAGGAAGTAGAAAATGAATTAATACAGAAAATAAAAGCAGCAGCAGTTGCCAATATTGGTGTAAGACAGATTATTAATGAGGTAAAAATAAATAATAATTCTCATACGTTTACCAATCTTAATTTTGATGTGGTTGTGATTGGAGCTTCTACCGGAGGACCTGGTGCAATTGAAAGTATAATTAAAAAACTACCGGAAAATATGGCGGTCCCAATTTTAATTGCGCAACACATGCCTTCCAATTTTGTTCCATCTTTTGCCTCCAGGTTAAATGATCTTAGTCCACTTACTATTAGTATGGCAAGAAAAGGAGATTATCTGTTGCCAGGATCAATTATGATAGCACCGGGGAGCAGGAATACGATGGTGAAAAAAGATTCAAACGGGGAAGTTTATATTGATTTCAGTACCAAAACTTTTAAAGAATTCAATTATCCCTCTATTGATTGTTTAATGTTATCGGTTGCAGAAGTATATGGTTCGCGGGCCATTGGAGTTATCTTAACCGGAATGGGGAGAGACGGTGCTGTCGGAATGAAGGCAATAAAAGACGTGGGAGGTTATACCATTGCTCAGGATAAAGATACCTGCGTGGTATACGGAATGCCAAAAGAAGTGGTTGAAAATGGTAGTGCAAAAGCAATTGTACCTATCTCAGAAATAGGAGGATTTATAGTAAGTAGTTTGTCATAAATTGGTATTAAAATGGACAAAGAGAACGAATACAAAGAAATGTTTCTGGCCGAAGCCCTTGAAAATTATGAAGAGTTGAACAAACTTTTTACAGCGCTTGAAAAAGAACACAACAATAAAAAAATTATTGACGAAATATTTAGGATTACGCATACAATGAAAGGTAATGCCATGGGAATGGGATTTGAAGGGATTACGGGAATTAGTCATGTTTTAGAAGATGTTTTTTCAGAGGCTAAAACCGGAGGAATTGTACTAGATCAAAGTCTTTTTGATATTCTTTTTAAGACCTTAGATAAACTCGGAGAACTTATAAATGCGATACACACAAATGAAGAAGTAAAGTATAAAGGAATTAAAACCAAACTGGAAGTTTTTCTGAGAAATATTAAACCTATAAATTCGCAAATTCTCAGATCCGAACCAAATGAAATTCTAAAGATTGATCCTACTAATACGGAAAGTCTTCATGTTGCAGACCATAATGAAACGGAACCGGAAGAGGAAAGCCATGCTAAAATTTCGTTTTCTGATTTGGTACAAATACCCGTTCGTAAATTAGATGGACTTCTAAATCTGGTAGGAGAACTTATCATAGAGCGAGATGGTCTTATTGCAAGAGGAATTGAAAAAGGGAATAGCACTTCTGAATACGCCAGGTTACAAAGAATAACTTCTGATTTACAATACGGCGTGATGGATGTAAGACTTGTACAAATTGGTTTTCTTTTCAATAAATTCCATCGTGTTCTTAGAGATGCCGCTAACATCGAAGGAAAGAAAGTCAATTTGATTCTGGAAGGAACAGAAATTGAGATCGATCGTAATATTTTAAAAATTATGAGCGATTCGCTTATTCATCTGATCCGAAATTCTGTAGGACATGGAATAGAAAAACCCTCTGCAAGAAAAGTAGCAGGAAAAGATGAGGTAGGGAAAGTATACCTAAAGGCTCGAAATGAAAAAGATAATGTTATTATAGAAATTACCGATGATGGCAATGGGATTGATGCAAATGCAATTAAAAGAAAGGCTATTGAAAAGGGAATTCTTACCAAAGAATATGCGGATACGTTGACAAAGGATGAAATTATTCAGATAATATTTGAACCTGGATTTTCAAATGCTGAAAAAATTACGGAAGTGTCAGGAAGAGGTGTTGGTATGGATGTGGTGAAACGGGCTACCGAATCAATTGGTGGTAAAATTCATGTAGAGACAGAACTTGGGAAAGGGTCTACAATTACTTTAATCCTGCCGTCCTCAATGGCTGTGAAAGGAGCTTTGTTATTTTTATTGAACCAGCAGGAATATGCAGTGCCTCTTACCTATACGGAAGCAGTCATTTCAATAAAGAAACAAGACATACACCTAGTAAGTAGTGGACTAATCTCTAAATACCTTGGTAAAACAATCTCGGTAATTTTTCTTAAAGATCTTTTTGCCATGAATACACTCGAGGATATGTATAAGGAAAATCTTTTTCACAAATCTTTTTTCGAATGGAACGATAGCGAGAAACTTGAGTTGATGGTTGTTTCTTATAATAATAAATTATTCGGACTTGTTGTAGATAAATTGTTACAGCAAAAAGAAATAGTTGAAAAAGCACTTTCAAAGCCGATAGACACCCTGGAACTTTTCAGTGGTGCTACAATATTAGGGAATGGAAGCATTTGTTTAGTACTTGACGTAGCAACTATTTCCAAGGCATGTTTTAAAGATAGATTTATTCAAAAAGTATAATATTATGGCAAACGAATTTGAAAAAATAGAATTGGATATTACAGAAGAAATTATCAATATAGGTCTTTCAAAGGCTGCTGATTCGCTTTCCTTTTTTTTAAAAGAAAAGGTTTTAATTCAACTGTTGGAATTGAAAATAAATTCCGAAAATTACTCCTCCCTATCGTTTAAAAACAATTTGCAAAAAAGCTATCTTTTAACTACTAATATAAAGGGTGATATAGGCGGGAAAGCATATTTGGTATTGAGTGAATCGGAAGTTGAAAAAGTGATTGAGGTGAATTTGTCTGATTCGATTAAGAATAATCTAGTTGAAAAAGAAAAAATGACCGATGCTATTTTATTAGAATTAGATAATATTATAACGGCTTCCGTAATTACTCAGTTTGCAAATATTTTACAAATTAAATTATACGGAGACGTACCATTGCTGGATGTTCTGGAGCAAAATCTTTTAAATCCATTTCTACAGGAGAACAACAAAGACGACTTTAAGGTTATTTATTTTAATTCAAGGTTTATCACAGAAAATCTGGATATCAATCCCGAATTTATTTGGTTAATGGACAATAATTTTTTTAATGGGGTTAAAAAAATTGTAAGTGATGAGAAAAAAATAAACCTATTACATAAGTTAAACGCTTTAAGTTAATGGGAGAATCCATTGATAAAATATCGCCCTTTTCAAAAGTTATTGCCGCAAATCAAGTACGGCTTGGTATAAGTGATGAAGAATTGGATTCACTTACAAATGCTATAAAAACCAGGTACGGCATAGACTTTACAAATTATGAAAAAGCCTCGCTGAAAAGAGGATTTACGCGATTGATTCAAAAAAATAACCTTGAAAATGTAGTTGATTTATGGACAAAAATAATGAAGGAAAAAGATTTTTTGATAAGAGGAATCGATGACCTTACAGTAAATCTAACAGAACTTTTTCGTAATCCCGAGTTCTGGATCAAACTAAAAAATGACGTGTTACCTCAGTTTTCTGAAAAAAATAAAATTGATTTCTGGCATGCCGGCTGCTCAAGTGGAGAAGAGGTTTATACAATGGCAATGGTATTAAAAGAGTTGAATCTACTTCATAAAGCTACTACCCTTGCTACAGATTTAAGCAATACAATACTGGACGTGGCAAAGGAAGGGAAATATTCAAACTTATTAATCAACCGATACCAAAAAGGATTTAAAGCCTATTTCCCTTTCGGTAATATTGGAGATTGGTTCGATATAGGAGAAACGGATTCTGTCATAAAAGATAAATATAAAAGACACATCGAATTCAAAAAACACGATCTGGTAGGAAATGCAATGAACAGAGAATTCGACCTTATATTTTGCCGCAATGTGATGATTTACTTTGACGACGTTTTAAAGATGAAAGTATTAAAACTGTTTCATTCAAGTTTAAAAGAAGGAGGATTCTTTGCTATAGGTTACTATGACATGTTACCAAATGATCATAAAATTTATTTTGAATTATATGATTCTTCAACACGTTTGTACAAAAAGAAAAAATAAGCTAAGATTATGGAAGTTACAATAGATATTTTAGTAGAGAATTTGATACTAAAAGAAGAATTAAAACGATTCAAAATCATGATGAACGAGTTGGAAGATACGAATCATCACTTAGTTTCTGCTACCTGGCGTGAACGAGATTTAAAGAAACAACTATTAAAAACGATCGAAGATGTTTCAAATTCCAAAAAGAGGATTGAGGAGCAATTGAAAGGTGAGTTATCAATGCTCCGCATAATGTTACAAGAACTAGAATCAACCAATAATCACTTGGTTTCCGCTACATGGCGTGAGCGTGATCTTAAGAAGGAATTAAGAGAAGCCTTAAATGAAATTTCAAAATCAAAACAATTAATAGAAATTCAAAATAAACGAATAGAAGAAAGCATAAATTATGCAGAACGTATTCAACGTTCGATATTAACGAATGAAGAAAATATTCTGGAACTGTTTCCAAAAAGTTCTATGGTGTTTATACCTCGAGATAAAGTAAGTGGTGATTTTCCATGGATTCATAAAAGAGGAGATAATATATTCGTCAGTGTGGTTGATTGCACCGGACATGGAGTTCCAGGTGCTTTGCTCTCACTCATTGGACATTTCATTTTGAAAGAAACTTGTAATCATGACATCATTACAACACCTTCACAATTATTGGATCATTTGCATGAGGGAGTCAAAAAGACGTTAAAACAAGAAGAGAATGCGGAATCCCGTGATGGAATGGATGTTGCAATGTGTATGATTGACTTAAAAGAAAATAAATTACAATTTTCAGGCGCTCATAGAAATTTAATATTAATTAGGAATGGTGAAATTATAGAATATAAAGGAGACAGAAGACCAATAGGGGGTGTACAATATAATAGCAGTAATCTCTTCACTAATTTCGAAATTGAATTGCAAAAGGGGGATACAATATATTTTTATTCCGATGGATTACCAGATCAAATAGGAGGTCCTGAGATGAAAAAAATAATGAATTGCAAAGTGAAACAAATCCTTCTAGATAACAATAAATATGAAATGGATATTATTAAAGCCAATATATTTAATGAATTTGATAAGTGGAAGGACAAAGGAAAACAAATTGATGATGTTTTATTAATGGGAATTAGATTTTAAAAAAGCTATGTTTTGGGTTAAGAATTATCTTTGCGCATCATTATGATTATTGATATAAAAAAAATAATCGATTTATACCAGATGGATAGGAAAACCATTTTAAAGGTATTAAATATTTTTCTGACGAGTACAGACGAAGATTGCAAAGCGTTAGGGTCGGCTTTAAATGAAAAAAAATTAGATGAAGTAAACCGTTTTTCTCATAAACTTAAAGCTTCTTATTCCTACCTAATGTGTCAGGAGTCTGTAACTCTTTGCAATGAAATTAGAGATGAAGCTAAACGGACGAATAATATAGTGACCGTAGAACCACTTGTTTCAAAAATATTTGAAATTCACAAAGAGTTGATAAAAGAAATACATACCTATCTGGAAGTACCGGAGTCATAAATCGGTTTGAACCAGAATCTCATGTCAATGTTGGCCGGAGTTTTTTGACTACTCAGTATGTAAATTGACCATCTTAGGATTCGTTATATTAAAACAAATTAAGTGAGGCCAAAATGTTTATTTCTGATCAATTGAGATGGTATTCACTAATCTATAACACCCTCACCACTGTATAGGGAAATAGTATTGTTATTAAAATAGTACTTTAAAAACAACTTTTTTAACCCTGCTTTTGTCTTGAATTTTAATGCCAGGCATGTGAAGATCTTCCGGGAAAAATAGCGCAAACTGTCCTTCCGCTAATTTTAACATGGAAGTATTGCCTTCGAATAAAATGTAATCATCTTCTTCATTATAAGGTTTAAGAATTGTTTGTGAAAGCAAAGGAGTAACCCCGATCAATTCACTTCCTGAAATCATAAGTTGGATATCGAGGTATTTCCGATGAGCTTCTATTTTCCCTTCCTCAAGATCTTTGGTTTCGTATTCCTGTACAATAAAAAATAATTTATCGCCTTCAATTACATGTTTGCCTAATTCAAGTTTATTGAAATCTGTATTTTCAATAGATGCAAATGCTTTTTTAATAAGCGGGCTTAAATTCTCGTAAAGCTTTGCATTTTCAATTTTGTCTACAACCATTTCCTGTTTTATAAGATGATTCTATATATTTTATTACGCCTCAAATGTAATTCATGTTAAAATAATTTACTAGAGTTATGAAGCCAACAGCTAAACTTTTTGAAAATGGTCGAATGAATTTGTGGATGTGCCTGGAGAAACTTCTCTTCATAATGTGTTGACACATTTATGAATGTGTTTTATATGTTTTACAATTTTGCCTATAATTTAAAGACAGGCATTGCTTTTTGGTTCGTATTAGTATATTTTTAAACTATTGTATATCAGAATTTTAATATTTTAAATTATAATTATAAAATATTAACCAACTTCGTTCGTCTCACATAGTAAAAAAGAAATGCGCAATCTTACTTTTGTTTCCATTATTATTCTGGTATTTATCACGGTTGATATATACGTGTTTCAGGGTGTTAAAACACTTACCGCTTCTTTTACACCAGTTACAAAAAAAGTTCTTTATTTCCTTTATTGGTCGTTGACCGTTATTGCAGTCGTGTCGTTTTTAGCTGCTTTTTTAATTGGTTTTGAAAAATGGAATAGAATTATTCGATTGGTGTTGATTTCAGTGCTTACGGTAAGTTTTTTTACAAAATTCTTTTTTATGTTTTTCGTATTGATCGATGATCTTCAAAGGGGAATACGATGGGTTGTTCAGAAGATAACGGCTTGGTTTAGCAGTGAACCGGTTGCTACCGAAAATGCTATTTCACGGTCTGAGTTTTTGCTAAAAGCAGGAGTAGTAGCGGCATCTGTTCCTTTGGTAGGGATGACCTGGGGTATATTGTCAGGTGCACACGACTATCGGGTTCGAAGACACAGGATTGTATTAAAAAATCTCCCTTCCTCTTTTCATGGATTGAAAATTGTACAGCTTTCCGATATACATTCCGGAAGTTTTTATAACAAAACTGCTGTAAAAGGAGGCGTTGAAATGGCCATGAAAGAAAAAGCCGATGTCATTTTCTTTACAGGTGATCTTGTAAACAATGAATCTTCGGAAATGAAAAATTATCTTGAAGTTTTTGAAAAAATAAAAGCACCGCTAGGTGTTTATTCTACACTTGGAAACCACGATTATGGGGATTATGCGCAATGGTCGTCTGTGGAAGCCAAAAAAGAAAATCTTCGGACTCTTATGAATATGCACAAACAAATGGGCTGGGATTTGTTGATGAACGAACATCGGATGCTTGAAAGAGGAGGCGAAAAACTGGCCATTATAGGAGTTGAAAATTGGGGTGCGAAAGGTCGTTTTCCTAAATATGGTAAAATGAAAGAAGCGTATAAAAATACGGACGATGCCTCCGTGAAGTTATTGCTTTCTCACGACCCGAGCCATTGGGATGCTCAAATCAGAAAAGAATATTCAGATATTGATATCATGTTTTCCGGACACACACATGGTATGCAGTTTGGAATTGAAAATGAATTTATCAAATGGAGTCCGGTACAATATATGTATGACCAGTGGGCAGGTCTATACAAAGAAGGAGACCAACATTTGTACGTAAACCGTGGTTTCGGATTTATTGGATTCCCCGGAAGAATCGGAATGTTGCCCGAAATTACAGTAATGGAATTGGTAAAAGCTTAGTTCAAGTTTACGTTGAATGAAATTATAGTTGTATCTTGTTGCTAGGATAATTCAAAACGTAAAATTTAACTTTTAATTTATGCAATACAGAAAATTCGGACGCATTGGCTGGCAGGTAAGTGAAATTGGATATGGAATGTGGGGCATTGCTGAATGGAGCGGGGCGGATGAAATAGATTATGAAAAATCACTTGATTTTGCAGTAGAACAAGGATGCAGTTTTTATGATACCGCATGGGGATATGGGGAAGGTTTATCTGAAACGGTCTTGGGAAAACTTATAAAAAGACATCCTTCCAAAAGAATTTATGCAGCCACTAAAATTCCTCCTAAAAACTTTCAATGGCCTTCCAAACCGGAGTATGCTTTGAAAGATTGTTTTCCTGCTTCTCACATTATAGAATACACTGAAAAAAGCCTCAAAAATTTAGGAGTGGAATGTATTGATTTGCAGCAATTTCATGTTTGGGAAGACCAGTGGTCTGATCAGGAAGAATGGAAAAATGCTGTTGAAAAATTAAAGAAGGAAGGGAAGGTCCAACATTTTGGAATAAGTGTAAACCGATGGGAACCTGAAAATTGTTTAGAAACTCTGAAGACAGGACTCATAGATTCTGTTCAGGTAATCTACAATATTTTTGATCAGGCACCGGAAGATAAATTATTCCCCTTGTGTGAAACCCTGGATATTGCAGTCATTGCACGTGTTCCGTTTGACGAAGGGACTCTTACCGGAAAATTAACAAAAGAAACAGTTTTCCCTGCTAATGATTGGCGCAGCACCTATTTTGTACCTGAAAATCTTATTTCAAGTGTGGAGCATGCCAATCTGTTAAAACCATTTATTCCAGCAGGAATGGAAATGCCGGAAATGGCTTTGCGTTTTATTTTAAATAATCCCACTGTAACTACCGTCATTCCCGGCATGCGAAAAATAAACCATACGAAATCCAATCTTTCGGTTTCCGATGAAAAGAAATTGTCGGTAGAATTGTTGGCAGAACTTAAGAACCATCGCTGGGACAGAATTCCCACAAAATGGAGTCAATAGGAAAATTCTGAAAAATCGATTTGAAAAGGACTCTCTTTTATTGAATGTACGAAGGAGATCGTTTATTTAATTTCAATGTTTGCAGCAATTGAGATTTAGCAGCTATTGTAAACAAAAAGGTTTTATAACTACCAAAAGGCGATAACGTCATATTCATCTGCCAGCAGTGTAAATCTCTTGAAAAGGTAAAATTAGAAACCGTGAAGGCTTTGTGAACAACGTCAAATCCGGAAGTATAGACAATCTTCCATTTTGGAGTCAGACTAATATTTCCGCTTGCAGTGAAGGCTGCAATGGAGGTTGGATTTTTTTGTCCGCTGTGTGTGTAACTATAATTAAAACCAAGAATTAAACTCCAGGGAACATTAAAGTCGATGTACTGGTTGGGGTTTGCTTTAATATAATCCAACTCTGCCTGCATTTGAGGAGAGGTAGCTTTTAATGGAGCTTGGTTACCTCTCTTTGCCGATTTAAAAGTAGTGGAGACACTCGCTATGAAATTTGATAATTGTGCAAGTTGTGTGTAGTTGGAAGATTTGAATAAATATTGATTTACTTGTCGGTCATTATATACTGTTCGTACGCCGTTAATGATTTTAATGCTATCCGCAACATGGAGATAAGGATCAAAAGTAGAGCTCAAGCTTATATTAAATCTGCTAAATAGGTTCGTACGAGCATTCATCGTAATATTCCGCATCTTTAATGAGTCGGCAGCAAAATTATAACCACCGGCAATACCAAAATTATCAAGTAGGTTCATTTTTTTATATTTTTTAGTTCCACTGGTATCCTGGTTGTTTTTTATTTTGGCTTCTACGATGTTATTTAAAGTAAAATTCAAAACGGCTTGTTGACCTATAGGAGTTTGACTTAAGTTATCATTGAATTGATAATATTTTGCGGTCTCTCCTTTAGGATTAAGATCCCCTTTAACTTGTTGGTATCCTCCAAGCTGCTGCCATTTTGAAAAGTCGGGTGCATATACCAGTCCTATTGTCGGGTTAAAAGTATGCCTGATTCCTTTGATCGAACCATTTCCTTTGATCTGCCAGGTTCCATACATTCTTGTGCTAAGATTTACGGAAGTGTTTGCATAAAAACTATTGAAAAAACCTCTTGAGGTATCGCTAGTTGTTACAACATTGCTTCCGGGAGTCAATGGAGAAGGGCCATAAGTATAACCATATTTTTTACCATGCATATTGTCAAAATAATTGACAGAAGGAGTGAATACTAAAAAGCGAAAAAGATTAAAAGAAGAACTTAAGCTGGCGGTATGTCCGGAAGTCCAGACAGAATTAGGAATAATATATTTTCGTAAGGTATTATTATTGACCTGTAAAACGGAATCTACAAAAGCTCTTTGCGTCGTATCGTATTTGATGGGTAATTGATTCGTCAGGTTGTAATTAAAATTGCTTTGATAACTCAAGAATATTTTTTCATACCATTTACGACCATCGCTGTGCTTCTTTTTCAGTAGACTAATCCGGTTCATGTTTAAACTGGCCGAAGGCAAGGTCACGTTGTAGATGGCACTCTGGTTATTGGTGGCGGTAGAATTAACATTGTTCTGGTTGGCCCTCATGCTTACGCTTAAGCTAAAAGGACTTCTTCCCAATTGTTTACTGTAGGTGATGGAAGAGGTGGTCGTGTTTTGTGTACGAGCTGTCGTATAGACGTTTTGCTTGGTAAATTTGCTGGAACTTAAATTCACATTTGCTGTAAAACTTCCTGTCCTTTTAGAAAGATTGGAATGTGTCCATATGACACTAAATTGTTTGGGCGCACTGGTATAGGGATTAAAATCATTTTTTATTTTACTGCCAGATAAGCTCATCGTGCCTCTGTATTTATATCGTTTAATGTAGGTGCTGGTTCCATTAAGCAACCAGCTTCCATTGGCGTATGCATCGCCTACTATTTCCAAACCAATCCTATCGTTAATGGCCCAATAATAACCCCCTTTAGATATGTAAAGACCTCTGTTTTGATTAGAGCCAAAAGCGGGAAATACAATTCCTGATTTTTTCTTATCGGTAATCGGGAAAAATCCTAACCAAAAACCAATAGGAGTAGGGATATCTTCCAATACAATGTTAAAAGGTCCGCTCAATGCTTTGCTTTCAGGATATACTTTTAATTTGCGGGCTTTTATATAAAAATGCGGATGTTTCAAATTACAGGTAGTATAAATTCCGTTCTTCATGAAAATCGCTTCCTGTGTTCGTTTCGCTGTATCGCCTTGAAGGTAGCCATCTCCTTGTTTGGTTTGTATACCGTGTATAATTCCTTTAGAGCTTTTCATATTATAAGTCATGGAATCTGTCACATAAGTATCTTTTCCTTGCTTCCAGACGGGCCATCCTTTATATTTTCCGGTCGTATCTACTTTTCCTTTGGCAGAAATTATATTTTTATCCCATCTGATTTCAATTTGTTCTGCATCAAGTTGCATGTCCTGGTATTTTATCTGGGCTTTTCCATATAAGTAAGCCTTTTTAGTGGCTACGTCCATCATAATAGAATCTTCTGCATGATAATAGATGGTCGTGGCGATATCGCCCTTTTCAGCAGGAGGTAGTTGCAAACTATCCATTCCTTTGGTATCCGGTTTAAAAGCATTGCTCTTTTGACTAATACTGTCCCGTACTTTGGAAGGAAGAAGTGAGGAATCGCTCTGGATCGCATTGGATTCTTCGGCTGCAAATGATTTTATTGGAAGTGTTTTTGAAGCACTGTCCTTTGGAATATAGGGGAGCGAATCTTTGGGAGTTGTTTGGGCTAAAAGGTTTAAAGAAAATAAACATATAGCCCAAAACAGGCTGACAACTAAAATATGCGATACTTTCTTCAGAATTATAATTTTTTTTAGCAATTTTGTCGTAAATTTATGGTATTAAGTTATAAAATGGTATAAAACCAACATTAAACTTTCAATTTTATTTTAATTAGGTTGATTCTACCGTTTCACTAATACTTATTACTATAAAAAACTTCAAACAAAATGAAGCATT
>DATHPH010000231.1:0-3078 GCA_035484095.1 Cytophagaceae bacterium
CTTGATAATTTTATTTCAGACCTTATTAATTTTTCACGCAACAGTCGTGTTTCAATAGATATTGAAGAAGTGGATTTTTCAGGAATAATAATGGAATGTAAAGAAAATTTACGTTTTATGGAGGGAGCAGATAAAATTGATTTTATATCCAAAGTAAAAGGATATAAAGGCTTCTGCTCAGACCCAAAACGGATTTCAATTTTTCTAAATAATTTTTTATCGAATGCAATCAAGTACCAAAATTCGGGTCTAAAGGGAAAACCATTTGTCAGTATTCAGGTAATAGTTACCAAGGCAAATGCTGTTATTACTATAGAAGACAATGGAATTGGTATTAAAAAAGAATATCAACCAAAAATTTTCAATATGTTTTTTAGAGCTTCCGAAAATTCCTTTGGATCTGGATTGGGTCTGTATATTGCTCGCCAAGCCGTCGAACGTTTGGGGGGTGAGATAAAGGTAGATTCAAGATTGGGCGTTGGAACGAAGTTTACGATTACCTTACCCAATATGGAAGCTAAAATGAATGATTTCACTTTAATGTAAAGTGTTGTGTTGGTTGTTTTTTTCTAAAGAAAATAATTCCTATAAAAAATAAATCAATTGAAATACCAACTAAAGAATGTCCTCTAATTTCCTCCCATGCTTTCTTCATTTCTTCGGACCAGTATATATCGTCAAAAATAAAAATAGTATCTTCTGTAACTTTTTCTAAACAAAGCGTAAAATAAGTTATAGTAGGTTGGTAGCGATGGTTGGCATCAAAAAAGGCAAAGTCTATGGTTGGTATTCTTGAGAGCAACTCAGGTAAGGTATGATCAATATTTCCAAGTACAAGGGTAATATTTTTTGCCGATAATTTTTTAAAATTTTCAGTAGCAATGCCTGCTGTATTAGGACACCCTTCAAATGTATAGACATTAGCAGTCAGGCAAGCCTTTGCTTCGTATAGCGTTGTAATTCCTAACGAAGTTCCTAGATCAAGAATTGTTTTTGGAACTTGATTTTCTATGATACGAAAGATAAGCTGTGCCAGTGCTGGTTTTTTTTCGGAAAATCTGCTAATCGAGGAAATGGTTCTCAAGTTTGATTTAGCTACTTTTGAACCTGCTCCAAAATCTGTAATTTCTATTTTTTGAAAATTATGTTTTAATTCTTTTCTAAGGAACTCTATTTTTTCGAAAATCGGATTCGTTCTCTTGCTTTTAATTACGGTAGTATAAAAATCAAATACAAATGGAGAATGTATAGAATGGGCGTCTTTAGCACGAAGTAAATAACGAAAGTATTGTGAAATCAGAAACTGTTTATTCAACTTGAAAAAATAATTAATTAAGCCGATAAGGCACGATCATATTGAAAGCAGGAATTCGTACATTGAATTTGTTTTCATCAACAGTACGTTGCATGATATAGGTTCCTACCATTTTACCAATTTCGGTATTGAGGTTGCAACCTGAAACATATTCGTAGGATTCGCCAGATTCAATAATCGGTTGCTGTCCTACTACACCTTCTCCTTCTACCTGTCTTTCTCCTCCGTTTGAATCATAAATAAACCAATGACGCCTGAGCAATTGAATGGTATAATCACTATTGTTTTCGATGTGAATTTTATAATTAAAGACATAGTGTGATTGTCCGGGACTGGAATATTCCGGTTGATAGGTAGTGATGACACTTACTTTAATTCCATTTGTAATTTCAGTAACCATTTCAGACATATCAACTATTTGGATATGGTTTCTAATTTTTAGTAATTTAGATATTAATTTTCTAAAATCTAGAATTTTCATGATTTAATTGTTAATTCTAACAAGAAGATATAAAAAGAAATTTGTTAAAAAATGGATGTTAAGATTGAAGAATCTTGGAAAGCAAGGTTAAAACCTGAATTTGAGAAATCGTATTTTAAAGAGTTAGTGGCTTTTGTAAAAGAAGAGAAAAAAAAATACGAAATTTATCCGGCTGGCAACCTGATATTTAATGCTTTTGATAAATGCCCATTTGAAAAGGTAAAAGTGGTCGTTATTGGTCAAGACCCTTATCATGGTCCGGGTCAGGCAAATGGACTTTGTTTTTCAGTGAATGATGGCGTAAAACATCCCCCATCGCTTCAGAATATTTTTAAGGAAATTGCAAATGACCTTGGGAAACCATTATCGGTTACAGGAAACCTTGAATCTTGGGCTTTACAGGGTGTTTTGTTACTGAATGCTACACTTACGGTAAGAAAAAACACAGCAGGTTCGCATCAGAAAAAAGGGTGGGAAGAATTTACAGATGAAGTAATAAGAATTGTTTCAGAAGAGCATACCAACCTCGTTTTTATTCTTTGGGGCGCTTATGCTCAAAAGAAAGGGAGTTTTATTGACTCAACCAAACACCTCATTTTGACAGCCGCTCATCCTTCTCCTTTTTCAGCCTACAATGGTTTTTTTGGATGTAAACATTTTAGCAAAACGAATGAATATTTGAAAAAGGTTGGTAAGGCAGAAATTTATTGGTAAAGTAACCTGGTTTTTCATGTTCACGATATGGATAAAAGACAAGAAACGAATAATATAATAGATGTAAGAAATAGTTTAGGTTACGCGCTTTATTTTCTATGGTAGCCGTTACATAAGAATTGTTATTTGCTATTTATTGAATTATATTTGAAAGATTTGTCAGTTTTGAATTTAAGACAAACCGTGAAAGTTGAAACAGGATACAAAAAGACATATTGCGATACTCGGCTCTACAGGTTCTATTGGCACTCAGGCATTGGAGGTAATCCGACAACATCACGACAAATTTTCAGTTGAAGTACTTACAGCACTTGATAATGCTGACTTATTAATCACACAGGCATTGGAATTTAAACCCAATGTGGTGGTTATTGTAAATGAAGCATTGTACGATAAAGTTTTTTCCGCTTTGGACCCTGTGGGAATAAAAGTATATTCCGGAGTCAATTCTTTATCAGCGGTAGTGGAAATGGAGATTCTCGATATTGTTTTAACAGCATTGGTAGGATATTCGGGTTTATTACCAACCATCAAAGCCATCAAAGCGGGCAAACATATTGCGTTGGCT
>DATHPH010000232.1:0-3444 GCA_035484095.1 Cytophagaceae bacterium
TTTTAGTCTGCGAAATGTAAGTTGTTATTATTTTAATAAATGTAGACCTCCAAACAATGTTTTAATCAGGATGAAATTTCTACCTTTTATAAAACATTGTTTGGAGGTCTTGGAAGCCACCTTCTGAAGCCAAGGGTCTGAAAAGGTTACTTTTTATTTCTTAAGGCAATTTCATAGGCTCTTTCATAATGAATAATCAAGTTTTGCCAATCAAATGCTTCTGCTGTTCTTTCTACCCGATTTCGCTGTGTAATACGATCTTTTCGGGTTAATCTTATAAAGGTATACAATTGGTTCGCCAATTGTTCAGCAGATTCGTGATAGGATTTATTTTTCCTGTTCACTACATAAATACCTTTTTTCTCATGATCCGGAATTGTTTGCATGACATATTCTCCAAAACCTGCCAAATCGGAGGTGGCGGTTGGAACACCACTGGCTATACATTCAAGAGGTGTATAGCCCCATGGCTCATAATAACTAGGAAAAACACCTAAATGGCATCCACGCACAAATTGTCCGTATTCCATCGCAAACAATGGATTGGAGGGAGCTATAAAATCAGGATGGTATACGATTTTTACTTTGTCGTATGGGTGATTGATGAGGTTCGCAGCCCTTAGGTAATTTAAGATATCATCACCACTGTCGTTGTGCAAATTGTGTGTGACGATGGAAGGAAGATTGTTTGTTTTCCATGACTGTAATTCTCTTTTTAACCTTAGAGCCCAATATTCGTCAACAAATTTGTTGAGGTCATGTTGTTTTGCACCAGGATTGGAGGCGGTACTATAAAAGAATTTTTCAGCAACAATTTTAGTAATTTCATCGCAGGTACGACGAATTTCCTGCATTTGTGCCCTGGAATGAATTACCGCCGGATTGATACTGTGATAAGGTTGTTTGGTAATAAAAAACATGACAACGGTTGTGTCAATGTTTTCGTTTTTCATTCTCCAGTTTAGGCGTGCAAGGGCTTCCAAAGTCATGTCAAAGCCTTTGTTTTTGTATTCGTACCTTCCTGAAGTGAAAAAATAAACAGTTTTATCCAGATCGAAAGAATAGCTCTGGAAAAAATGTCCCATAACAAACTGATGAATTTTATCTTTGTACTCTTTATGTAAATTCTGAAATTCATGAAGTGCGGTAAAACGTTCTATATTTAATCCATTTGGTAGAATTACATCTGGTTTTCTTCCCAGCAATGATTCACACTCTCGGGCGGTCACTTCACTCACGGTTGTGAAAACATGCGCCCCGTGTGCTGCTGCTCGTTCTATACGGGCGGTGGCTTCGATGTTGAAATTCCGTGCTTCGTTGAGCCAATCAAAATAGGGGAGATGCTCATAGAAATGAGGATCGTTCATGGCAAGATAACGACCAAGGATCGTTGCGTGTGTTGTAAAAACAATAGAAATATTTCGATTTTCGTAGCGAAGTTCCGGAATCGCAGTACCTACCATCCATTCATGAAAATGAGCTACAACATGTTTTTGCGTAATTTCAGGATTGGAGAGTTCTGTTAAGAATAATTTTGTCAAAAAACCAAAAGCGATAATTTGATCCATCATATAATCGCCTTCTTGTGTGGTAATAGAATGATGCTCCCAAAGTAAGTATTTGGCTTCCCCCATCCGGTGTCCAATGCTATGTGGATTAATAAGTACTACAAGTGGTTTGCCGGATACCAGCCAGTGGCCATAATGTATTTCAATGCCCATGTGCCGAAGTTTTTCAACCGCTCTGCCAAAAGGAGAATCATAGTCTTCGCAAGGTTCAAATTCTGCCGGGTGTCTGCTATGAAGATAAGGGCCTATCAGACAATAATTGTCTCCCCATTTTTCTTTCATGGCTGGTACCTTCGTGCGAATTACAGTGTATATTCCCCCTACCTGATTACAGACTTCCCAAGCTATTTCAACTAGTAAATTGTCTTTACGGTTATTCTCGTACATGTTAAATGAATTTTAGTAATGCTGAAATTTATGTAAATAATATTCATAGCAAAAAACATTTGAACTAAAAAGTTTTATATTTAGGTCAAAAATCATTTTAACGATGGATACGAAGATAAAATACAAAAGGTTATTCCCAATGCTGGTATGGATGACTCTTTTTTTATCATTTTATATTAATTCTAATGCTCAGGTAGTTATGCCTAGAGATGAAAATGGGAAGATTATATATCAAGATGTGGTAAAAGTAGACAGTGTTCCTCAGGATAGTATTTTTAAACGGATAAACAATTGGGTAAACTACACCTATCCAAAAACTAAAAAAAATATTGATACGGCGATGCAAAAAATTTCTACGAGAGGTCGGTTTATAGTATATATTAACCCGGGAGTATTGAGAGAGATTCATGGGGCGATTCGATATGATGTTTCTATAGAAGTGAAACAAAAAAGATACCGATATACTTTTACCAACTTTGTGTTTGAATATTACAAACAAGATAAATTTTACAAGTACAATCCTACCGGAAAAGAAAAACCATTGGAAGATGAAAAGTTTCCTCAATGGCAAGGTCCATGGGAAAAGCACAAAAATACTACGGATGCACAGGTGAAGGCGAAAATAGAGGATCTTTGGAAAGCTGTTAACAATAAAAAAGCTGAAACGATGGTAATTCCAACCGTTAAGAAAAACAGTGACTGGTAGAATAAAACAGTTGTAACGTTTGTAAAATTAAAATAGCAAAAGATTCTATTGCCCATCTAATCTTTCTAAAAAGACCTAAATCCTGTAAGATTTAAGTTGCTACTATAGGTTTTTGTTCATTTGTTTTTTAAAATGGCTGCGTTGATTAAGTCTGGTCTTTTCCAGGGAACAAAATGATTCAACTCTTTATCAAGAACCATTTCTACGGATGCGTTTACGAGCATTTTTTTTGCAAATGTGGCATTTCCTGCAGGCACTAATTCATCTTTTAACCCCTGAATGATGGTAGTGGGAATTTTAATTGTTGTCCAATAAGGAATCATTTTTTCCAATTCGGGTTTTAATCCCATAATCTCCTTGTTGGAAGCTCTTATGGAACCCGGTAATAGCCAGCGAAGCGGTATATTGGCCATCGGTTTTCGGTACCATTCATAGGGTTCTAATGCCGGATCTAATGAACCAGCAATAATAATCAGGTAATCTATTAATTCAGGATAGGTCATCGCCATTTTTACAATTACAGGACCGCCTAAGGAATGACCCACCAAAATAACTTTTCTGGCTCCTTTGTTTTTTTCTAATACTGGTTTCAATAAGCGAACTTGCGTATCCAGGGAAGATTCTCCATTCCCATAATCAGAATAGCCAAATCCTGGACGATCCACTGCAATCATTTGTACATTTTTCAATAAAATACTATCCTTTAAAAAATCAGAAAATGCGCTCCAGGAACCGGGTGAGCCATGCATAAATAGTACCAAAGGAAGTGAATCTGCCCCATTG
>DATHPH010000233.1:0-4527 GCA_035484095.1 Cytophagaceae bacterium
TGCTTTTATCGTCCACAACAATAAGTTCAATTTCACGATAGCTTTGTGCAATGACAGAATGAATTGCTTCTTCTATAAAGCGACCATGGTTATAACAAAGACAAATGATGGATACTAAAGGAGTCATAATGTAACGTTATAATGCAACCTTAATTCTAAAGAAACTCTTGTAACATCTTTTTGTCTGTTAAGCGCAGCTCCATGAATAAGAAACGGAGTAAACAATAAGGCTTGTCCATAGCGAGGGTTTGGGCATACTGCGTGTAACCCATCTTTATAAGAAACAATGGCAGGTACATGATAACTTAAATCTTGGATGCGAGCACCTTTAGCTCTTGTTCTTAGAATGTCTTTTTCATTCCAATAATGGCTGCCCGGAATTACCGGTAACGACGATTTCTCGGTACAGCCTGCAACTGGAATCCAAACATTTAATACATTCTCCCAGATAGAAAGATAGCCGTCCCGGTGAAAAGGATTTATATCCAATGAAGAGGGTCTATTTATCCGAAGGATGACAATTTCTTCCGGTAATTTTGGATTCATCTTTTGGATCTTTTTTCCAACTATTTTAGAAAATTTGTCTACCAGTTTTTCCATGTCAAAATTAAAATCCGCAAAAGTGAGAAACCGTGTTTTTTCAATTACAGACTGATGCTGAGCATCGGAAAGGACATACCGATGATAGGTTTCCAAAGAAAAATTTTCATCCGTAGGAATTTTATTTTCTGCCAATATCTTCAAAAGAACCATCCCAATCGTACTTTTGAACTGCGTAAACTCTTGCTCTTCAAAAATAGTAGCCATCGTAAATCCTTCTTTTAACCATGGACAATGCTCGATCACATTACCTTTTTCAGAAAATAATACCTGATCCTTTCCTTGAAAAAAATCACCTTGCACTTCTACGTTAAAGACACTTCCATCTATAGAAAATTCACAAATCATAATCACTTTATTTTTCTGATGTATAAAGAAGCTCCTTCGTCCTGAAGACATTCAGGCATTTCCAATTTTAATAATTCCGGATGTTTTTCAAACAGGTAGTTGTTAAAATAGACAATTTCAAAAACCGGATTATACATTAAAAATGCCCTTACTAAATATATTTCGTTCCATGCCAGTTTTTCTTCTAAAACTAATTTCGAAGGGTATTCAAATGGGTAATACACATCGTGGAAATGAATGATCACACCCTTATTAAGTTGAGGCAATATCTCAAACAGCAAGTAATGAAGATCACTGCCTGTTTTACTAACATGAGACGAATCTATGAACAGTAAATCGTTTTCCGACAAATACAAAAAATACGATAAATCGACTTCTTGTATTTTCTTTTTTATCATAGTACATTTTTGATCATCGCCGGGTTTCATAAGCTTTTCTAACCTGGAAAAATCCGGATCGATAAAAACAAGCTGCTGCTTGCCTTCAAAAAAATATTGATTCACATCCATTATAAGGGCAGAGGAATAGCCAGAACCAACCTCCACGATTTTTGCGGGCTTTGCATCTCGTATCATGGAATAGAGTATAACCGCATCTGTATACGTAAAAAAAGAATCTGGAATAGAATAACGGTATTTCTCTATACGAAAAATTTTATAAGGAAATTCTTTATAATACGGTATTAACCGATGAAAAACTGCTATCTGATTATCTTCATTAAGAAAGATTTCTTCAGGATTTCGTTTGCTAAAAATTCTTTCTTTATTTTGCTGTATTTCCTCTACATTCGGAACGGGAGAATAGTAATGCCCTGCTGGGTAGGCTGTAACTGCTTCGTATTGTTTCAATAGCTTATTCAACGTCCGAATATACGGCAGTCGATTTAGTATTGGAATAATATATTGTTTGAGACCTCCCATCCACCTGCTATTTATTGGATTTTTATTTCGTACCGATATTTATGAGACAACTTTCCTCCCAAATGTTCTTTAAAACGTATTAATCCTTCGTTCCGAACACCTCCCGAAGTAGCTATTCCCAGATCGTAAAGCAGGTATCCATTTTCAACACAATACTCGTACATTCCTTTATTTAGCAATACCATTGGGCTATACACGGTATAATCGTTATGATCTCCCGGCAGGAAATTATATAAAATATCCGAGCGCACTTTTACACCTACTGCTGCCGCAATAGTTGTATCTTTATCCTTTACGACAAATAAAGTATAACGCTCAGGGAAATCCATAAACATTTTTTCAAATTCCATTGCGTTCATAGAAAGTGGATACCCTTTGCGCAACCGGCAATCGGCTATAAGGGCATGAATGTTTCTATAATCCGGATTTGTTTCTATAAAACATTTAAACCCTGCATTCAAACATTTTTTCAATCTCCGTTTTTCTGAATCATGGATAAAATCCTCAAAATCACCCATATTTGCATCCAGATGGTAATTTAATTCTGTAACTGAAACTGAAAAACCACTGTACACGAATGCTTCGTCCAAAAGGTCTGCCTTTGCGATGTCATAACATTCGGGAGGAGCCGTTATGATTATGGAGCCAATCCCATCCGATTTTGCCTGCACAACAACGCTGCCTATAAATTCATAGAGCTCTTTTACATTGGTTTCCTTAGAAAATTCAATTCCACCAAAAGGTGCTCGCAAAGGAGAATACCAGCTGTTGTCCTTCTTAACTATTCTGATAAACCATTGTTTTCCCTTATCTTCTTGAAAAAAAGTATAGCCCTCGTCAATTGGTAGCGATTCCAAATATGCTTTGTTATTAAACCAAAATGGTTCAAATGCCAATTTTAACGGATCTTTTAAGGCTATTTTTTTTAGCATACCCTGAGGAACAATGACCTCAAAAATCTTTATTTATGCAAAAATGATGATTTTATGCCAAATATTTATCAATAAATTACAATAATTACCCTAACACTGAAAAAATGTCATACTTATTCCAATGGCACAATAAGTGCATAGTTCCATCCAGTAAATAGGAACTTTTCATTTACTTTAAAAATCATAAAAGATAACTAATATGTCAAACGTTAAACTAAAACCATTAGCAGACAGAGTGCTGGTGCAACCTGCTGCTGCTGAAGAGAAAACAGCTTCCGGAATTATCATTCCAGATACAGCTAAAGAAAAACCACAAAGAGGTTCTGTAATAGCCATTGGCACTGGGAAAAAAGATGAACCACTTACTGTAAAAGTAGGTGATACCGTTTTATATGGTAAATACTCAGGTACCGAGATCTCTGTAGATGGTAAAGATTATCTGATTATGAAAGAATCGGATATTTTCGCGATACTATAGTTTAAAGTTAAAAGTTAGAAACTTTGAACCTTGAACTTTAAAATCTAAACAAATTCTAAAATTTAAAATCTAAACGAATCATGGCAAAAAATATTTATTTCGACACAGACGCCAGGGAACAACTTAAAAAAGGCGTTGATGCTTTGGCAAACGCAGTGAAAGTAACCCTAGGACCAAAAGGCAGAAACGTTATTCTGGATAAAAAATTTGGTGCACCGACGATCACCAAAGATGGTGTAACGGTAGCCAAAGATATAGAGCTTAAAGAACCTATTGAAAATATGGGTGCTCAACTGGTAAAAGAAGTAGCCTCTAAAACAGCAGACAGTGCCGGCGATGGTACTACTACTGCTACAGTATTGGCACAGGCAATTTTCAACGCTGGTATCAAAAACGTAGCGGCAGGAGCTAACCCAATGGACTTGAAAAGAGGAATTGACAAAGCCGTAATTGCAATTGTTGGAGAATTGAAAAAACAATCCAAAAAAATATCTTCTTCTCAGGAAATTGCTCAAGTAGCTACTATTTCTGCTAACAACGACAAAGAAATCGGTAAAATGATTGCCGATGCAATGGACAAAGTTGGTAAAGATGGTGTAATCACGGTAGAAGAAGCAAAAGGTACTGAAACTGAAGTTAAAACAGTAGAAGGTATGCAATTCGACAGAGGATATCTTTCTCCTTATTTTGTGACCAATACTGATAAAATGGAAGTAGAATTAGAACACGCTTACATTTTGCTTTATGACAAAAAAGTTTCTTCTATGAAAGAACTTCTTCCTATTTTGGAACAAGTTGCTCAAACCGGAAAACCATTGGTAATTGTTGCGGAAGATGTAGACGGAGAAGCTCTTGCCACTTTGGTTGTGAATAAAATCCGTGGTGCACTGAAAGTAGCAGCCGTAAAAGCACCAGGTTTTGGTGACAGAAGAAAAGCAATGTTGGAAGATATTGCAGCCCTTACAGGTGGTACTGTTATTTCAGAAGAAGGCGGTTACAAACTTGAAAACGCTGCCCTTGAACACCTAGGTCAGGCAGATAAAGTAAATATCGACAAAGACAATACCACTGTTGTAAACGGTAAAGGTAAAAAAGAAGATATCAAAGCAAGAGTCAATCAAATTAAAGCTCAGATTGAAAATACTACTTCTGACTATGATAAAGAAAAACTTCAGGAGAGATTGGCCAAATTATCAGGTGGTGTTGCCATCCTTTATATCGGTGCTGCTACTGAAGTAGAAATGAAAGA
>DATHPH010000234.1:0-2666 GCA_035484095.1 Cytophagaceae bacterium
TTCGGGCTCACATTTGATGGCTTTTGTAGATGCTTACCAGAGAGGATTGGAAATTAATTCCGACCAGTTTGTCGTGGTCAATAATTTGGAGGGAGCGGTATCTGGGCTAAGGGCGAATGAGGCAGATTTATTTATGTGGGAGAAATTTATGACCAAACCTTTTGTTGATAAAGGCATTTTTAGAAAAATAGGAGAATGCCCTACTCCATGGCCTTCGTTTGTGATTGTGGTAAGAGAAGAATTTTTGAAAAAGAATCCGGTTGCTGTTTCGGATATGTTAACGGTTATTCAACGTTCGTGTAAAGAATTTGTTATGGAGACAAATGTGGTAGAACGAATTTCACAATTTTTTAATATTCAAACAGAAGACGTAAAAGAGTGGATGAAAACGGTACAATGGCAAACCCAGTCTGGGTTTGATAAGTCATCACTGGAAGGTGTTATGAATTTATTGTTAACATTAAAGATTATTGAAGAGAAAAGAAGTTTGGCAGATATTAGTGTTTAATTTGGTTTCACAAAGCTTTTATTTTAAATTTCATTAGAATTAAAATATATATGAAAAAAAGAAATAATTTCCTCCGCCTGTCAATGCTTTTCCTGTTTTTGTCAACGTGGACGGTGCCAGGTTTAATAGCTCAAGACACTTCTGCGTTAAGAAAATACCGTACTAAACGAGTGGTTATTCTCGTCATTGATGGACCGAGGTTTACGGAAACATGGGGTGATACTACCTATAAGTACATTCCGCACCAATCCAATGAAATAGCTGAATCAGGTGTATTATGTACCGACTTTTACAACGATGGTTTTACCTATACTACTTCTGGTCATGCGGCTATATGCACAGGGGTAAGACAAGAGCTTGAAAACTCAAAAGGTTCTGATCTTCCTCAGCAGCCTTCTATTTTTCAATACTATTTAAAAAAATCAGGAGTGCCTAGCACTAAAGCTTGGGTGATTACTTCTAAGGATAAACTATTTATACTGGGAAACTGTAATGATCCTGCCTGGAAAGGCAAGTACATGCCTTCCATTGATTGTGGTATAAACGGACAGGGCAGTGGTTATAGAAATGATTCCATTACTTTTCTTAAGACGATGTCGGTTTTAAAAAATCAACAACCTAATTTGTTGTTGGTTAATTTTAAAGAACCAGATGGAGCAGGTCATGCCAATGATTGGAACGGCTATCTGAAAGGTATAAAGGATACGGATAGTTTGGTTTGGGAAATATGGAAGTTTCTTCAATCAGATCCTTACTATAAGGACCAGACAGCACTCTTTATTACAAACGATCACGGAAGACATACGGAAGGAGTGAAAGATGGTTTTGTAAACCACGGAGACGACTGTGACGGATGCAGGCATATTAGCCTGCTTGCGTGCGGACCTGATTTTAGACATAATGTAGTATATGATAAACGTTCAGTGCAAGTAGATATTCCGGCTACTGTGGGCGAGTTAATGGGATTTTCAATGCCCGATTGCCAAGGGAAGGTTATTAAAAAATTATTTAAAGAATCGCACGTGAAATAAATATTTAATAGAATATTAAGCAGTTGTTGTTTTTAAAGTCCGTTGTTGGGTTACGACAATGGACTTTTTTATAGTAGAAATTAAATGGGGCGACTTTTATTTTAATTTTGTAACTTGGCTGATACCTTGCTGTTTGTAAACCTTTAGTATTTTGAAAAATCAACAAAACAGTGTCAAGATTCTTTATTATCAAAGTAAAATGCACAACTCCATTTATCTCTTTTTTGTAAAAAGTAGCGGTATCTTTTTTTTGATACTAATTTTAGTTTCTCAGGTGCATAGTCAGGGATGCAGCGATGCCGGATTTTGTACGATGGGTGCAATGCGTCCAAATCAGGCTTTCGGAAGAAATAAAAATATAAGAGTTTCGAGCGTTGAAGTAGGAAGCAATATTGGATATACTAAATTTAAAGACTTAATTATTTCCAACGTAATAGATGTTACGGTGGGAGTTTCCACGAAAAGTACTCTTCAGGTCAGATTACCCTATACGTTTGTGCACGGTAAATTGGGCAATACACATGGATTGGGAGATATATCGCTTAGTTATACCTATTCGGTTGCACCTACTGAAAAGTATCGGATAAACTTCTCGGGAGGTGCAAAGATTCCGACGAGCAACAGCGATATATTCCACGATTCTCTCCCGTTGCCTATGTATTACCAAACGAGCTTGGGAACATTTGATTTTATTACAGGGTTATCTATTACTTCTCAAAAATGGATGTTGGCTGCCGGGTATCAAATGCCGGTCGTAAGTATTAACGGCAATGATTTCCGTTGGGCTGCGTATAACAATGCTCCGAGTGATGTTAGAAACATTGCCTTACAGTATCCGCAATCCTGGAACTTAAAAAGAGGAACAGACGTAATGTTGAGGTTGGAGAGAAATGTTCGGTTTTCAAGACTGAATTTTTTCGCCGGAGCTCTGGCAATATACCGGTTAAACAAGGATGTGATCGATAAATCACAAGTACCGGTTTTAGTAAGAGGTGCGGTGGTCGGTAGTGATGGATTGGTAGTAAATGGTTTGTTCGGAGGAGGGTATCAGTTTTCGGCACGGTCGGGCATAAAAATTTTAGTTGGAGTAAAACTGAGAGCCCGGGAAAAAAATCCGGATGGATTGT
>DATHPH010000235.1:0-2695 GCA_035484095.1 Cytophagaceae bacterium
CACCTGCATCAAAAGCGGCAATCTCCGTAAACTCTTCTTCTCTTGCTGTAAGGAAAATAATGTAGGAATCTTTCAATTTTGAAATTTCCCGGATTCTTCTGCAGGTTTCTATGCCATCAATTTTAGGCATCATTACGTCCAGCAAAATCAATTGAGGAGAATGTTCTTTTGCTGCTTCAATGGCTGCAAGTCCATCGTTTGCTTTAATAACTTCATAACCTTCTTTCGTCAGGTTATAATCCAGCATTTCTAAAATATCATTCTCGTCGTCTACAACCAGCACTTTGTTTTTCTTACTCATAGATATTTTTTATGCCTTTTTTAAATTTAATTACTCACTAAATAATTTCTCAAGTGCTGTTTCAAGCTCGGCTCCTCTTAAATTAGTAGCTACTATTTTCCCTGTTTTATCTAATAAAAATGCTGCGGGAATTCCTCGAACACCATAAACCTTTGCCGGATCTGAATTCCAGCCTTTCAAGTCTGACACGTGATTTTCCCATATTAATCCATCTTTTTTAATTGCTGCTATCCATTGATCTTTATTACTGTCCAACGAAACACTAAATATTGTAAATCCTTTGTCTTTAAATTTATTATACGCCACCACTACATTTGGATTTTCTTTGCGGCAAGGCCCACACCAGGAAGCCCAGAAATCAAGCAATACAACTTTTCCTTTAAGAGCATATAAAGAAATTTCTTTCCCGCTAACATCTTTCTGCTTAATATCAGGAGGTATATCACCTACTTTAGGCATTCCTTTTGGCACAGCAGAAAGATAATATTTGGCATAGTGGGAATTGGGGAAATCACGACCATATTGTTCTGTAATGGTGCGGGCATAATCCTGATCTTGCTGATAAATCCCTTTGATGAGTGTAATGTAGGCAACTTCTTTATTAGGGTTTGCCTTTTCGCATCTTGACAAAACCTGATAGGAAGCTTGTCTAAAATCGCCTTGTTGATAATAACGTTGAAGAAAAATATAAATTTTATTGGACAACATATCCCCTCTGGAATATTCTTCGTCCGAAAATTCCTCTTTTTTGAAATAATTACTTTGAGAAGTAGTATCATAACTTACAAACATCGCCGCAACCTTTGCCGTGAAAGTTCCTTTATTGGAATTGACCAAATCAAGCAACTGATTTCGCAATATTTTATTTAACGAGTCTAACTTCATCTGAAGTTTCCCGATTTCCCTATTAAATGTAGTAGGATCTGAATAACGAAGATCCATGTATTTCTGTGCCTGCTCATCAAGTTTTTTAAATTCAGTACTATGCCAATTATTTAGAGAAAGATATTTTTTATATAAATCATTTTCTTTAGAATCTTTGACTTGAAACTCACCAGATTTCAAATCCCCCTCCATGACCAAATCAGTATGATCGAATACAAACATAAAATTCATCTTATCGTCTACCCCGATCTTATAAAAACCTCTTTGCATCGATTCTTTTGCCTTAAACTCAAAAACTCCGTTCAAGAGTTTAGAAGAATCAATTTTGGCAATTTCAGATCCAAAACATTTGTACAAAAAAACATAAGGATACACTTGTGCATTTTTCAGATTCCCCTTTATGGAAACCGATTTAGAATACAAACATCCTGATAGGATAAAAAATAAGATAAAAGTAAAGATTGATTTCGATCTATAAATTTTCATTTTCGTATTATTATTTTTTAAAATGGATAGGATATTTTAAATTTTGATATCCTTTCAGGTCTATTTCAACTGCTCCTACAAACATTTCAGCTTGAATTTTCAAGGGCAATCTATTTTTATCGTCCGACAACCAAAGTCGAATAGAATTTTCACCACTGAAAAGACCATTCTCCGGCATTATAGGCGCGAGCCGGATGGCATTGATTTTCCCAAACTCCGTTTTAATGTGTTCCCTCCCTTTGTATCTAATCTTAAAATTATAAAGTTTATCTTCAAAAAAAGAATTTATTTCAAAAACATCGTTAATTTTCAATTTATCGTAATCAATGACCCTTAAATAATAAGCACCGCTCACAATGTCTTGAAGATCACCAGCAATATCATATTCCCTATGTTCTTTACTTTTATCTCTGTTTTCCCAATCTACAATGGCTTTTTTACCTGAATAATCGAACTGGACAAATTCTGTACGTCTGTATTTCCCTTCTTCAATGTGCCGAAAACTCCTTTGAGAAATTTTACTTACGGTGTCAATATAAGTAGACCAAGAATCCCGGATTCTGATTATCAGATCAAAACTACCGGAGGATCTACCCGTACAAGTAGCTTTCATACAGACTTTATTGTTCACTAAATAATGCTGATCACTTACTTCGACTTTTGCTTCTCCTGCAGTAAGAAAGCCATAGTGCACCCTCAGCTCAAAGGATTCATTAGGCCTATAGTTGGTTGGAATCAACGTAATTTGTTCTCTTTTTGTAAAAGAAAAAAAAGAGAAGAGCAGAATAAAACTGACACTCAAACTCCTGTTCATTGTCGTAATATATTCAAATTTAATATTTTAATCTGAATCTTGTCAGGAAATCTTTTAGTTTATCGATCTCATGCGCCTCGATGGCAGGGAAATTTGCTATTCGAAAGGTGTCATTTTTCCAACTTCCATATCCATTTCCGAGCAACAGACCTACTTCTTTTGCTTCTACTTTTATATTACTTATTGTATTCACATCCCCTTTTAAGGCA
>DATHPH010000236.1:0-3280 GCA_035484095.1 Cytophagaceae bacterium
CTTTTCTATCAGAAGGGAGTGCAAAGGTATAGGAAGGAATTTCAAATGCAAAGCATTTCTAAAAAATATTTATTGAAGTTATTAACATCTATTGAATATCAATAAGATAAAATTAAAATACTTCCTAATTTATACTTTTTAATGTTAAAAAGAACCAATTAAAGCATTGTTGGGCTAACTATTCATAGTATTAAAAAGCGATCCCGTTTTTCAATACTAACGCATCAAACGAGGTTTTCTCATTTAAAAAATAAACTTCGATAGGAATATAAAATAACGGTACCTCTGCAAGCATGGTTTGAAATAATGGCGTAATCAATTTCACCCAATCTTTTTCTGTAGTCAATAAAACATGATCCTTATTTTTATTGAGCCGATCGAAAGTTTCAATAATCGATTTCAAATCAGATGCTCTATATATATAATGATCCGGAAACTCGATATGCTTTATTAAAGTATACGTTTTACGCACATATTCAATAAAGGGTTTTGGATTGGCCAGACCAGTTAATAATACCACTTTTTTATCAATTAAAGAAAGTGTACCATCCAGCATACAGATTGGTTTTGCATAATGAATTCCTGTAAAATAAATAGGGGTGTCTTTTTTTGTATACTTACGAACCTCCGTTCTTATATCTTGTTGTTCCTTCTCCGATAAATTATGCGGACACTTTGTTATCAAAACTACATCGGCCCTGTTTGCTCCTTTTCTTGATTCTCTTAATCGCCCCATTGGCATTAAGAAATCTTTGTAGAATGGCCTGTTATAATCCGACAATAAGATAGACAAAAGAGGACGCACTGCCCTGTGTTGGTAGGCATCATCCAGAATAATAACTTGCGTATCAGGTTTCTCAAATAATATAGAGGGGATTGCCAAAGCTCGCTCCTCTCCTACTGCAACAGTAAGCTCCTCCCCAAATTTTTTGTAATATTGAAAAGGTTCATCACCAATAGAAAGAGCCGTACTATTTTTATCTGCAAGTAAAAATCCTTTTGTTTTTCTACCATATCCTCTGCTCAGAGTGGCGATTTTATAATTTTGATTCAATAATCGAATCAAATATTCTACATGTGGTGTTTTTCCAGTACCTCCAACTGTAAGATTTCCGACAGCAATTACATTTGCTTCAAATTTTACCGATCCTCTTCTACCTGTTTCATATAAATAATTTCTAGCGCGCGTAACACCATCGAATAAAAAAGCAAAAGGATAAAGGAAAAATTTGAACATTTGTTGCATTTAAGTTTATATGGCAATATAAAGAAGATATTAGATTCATAATAATGGGACATAAAAAGGATTGATAAATACCATTTTATGCTAAATTTGCCCGTAAGACTAACTATTCTACAATGATTGTAAACGATATTATAAAACAACTCGAAACGCTCGCTTCTCCGGTCTACCAAGAAGAATATGACAATTGTGGATTAATTACAGGAAATATTCACCAAGAAGTAACGGGGATACTTATTTCGCTCGATTGTATTGAATCTATTGTAGAGGAAGCTATACGAACTCGGTGCAATCTAATAGTAGCGCATCATCCTATTATTTTCAAAGGGCTTAAAAAAATAAATGGAAACAATTACATCGAAAGGACAATCATAAAGGCAATTAAACATGATGTTGCCATTTACGCCATTCATACCAATTTGGATAATGTGGTAGGTGGAGTAAATTTTAAGATCGCTGAAAAATTGGGACTTGAAAATGTAAAGATTCTTTCTTCTAAAAAACATTTTTTAAAAAAATTAATTACTTACGTTCCACATGAGCATAAAGAAAATTTACTGCAAGCGCTATACAAAGTTGGTGCTGGGAAAATCGGTAACTATTCAGAATGCAGCTATCAGCTTGATGGGACGGGTACTTTTCGACCGAACGAAAAGGCGACACCTACCATTGGAAACGCAAATGAGCTTGAAACAGTAGAAGAAAAAAGAATTGAAGTAATTTTTCCAACTCCTCTGGAAAGTTCAATAATCTGTACATTGCGACAAAAGCACCCGTATGAAGAACCCGCTTTTGATATCATTTTATTGGAAAATAAAAATCCGGAAATAGGTTCGGGTGCTATCGGAGATCTCCCGATTTCTATGAAAGAAGCAGAATTTATGAATTTTTTAAAATCCAGAATGGCTTTGTCGTGCATCAGACATACGACTTTTATTGGAAAGGAAATAAAGAAAGTAGCCGTTTGTGGTGGCTCAGGGAGTTTTCTACTGAAAAATGCCCTCAATACCCATGCGGATGTATATATTTCGGCAGACTTCAAATACCACGACTTTTTTGATGCTGAAAATAAGATTGTTATAGCAGATATAGGACATTATGAAAGTGAAGTTTTTACAAAAGATTTAATTTATGATTTTTTAATAAAAAAATTTAGTAATATTGCAATCCGTTTAGCAGAAACAGATACAAACCCAATAAGTTACATATAATTATTTAATGGAAACTACAGTAGCACAAAAACTCGAAGCACTCGCAAAACTACAGTCGATCGATTCAAAATTAGACGAAATCATTCAAGTAAGAGGAGACCTGCCGGAAGAAGTAAGAGACTTAGAAGATGAGTTAGCAGGATACGATGCGAGAATCAAACGTTTCGAGGGCGAGATTGCTGCTTTAGAAGAAGACATCAACAACTACAAGCAAGGGGCGAAAGAAGCTGAAAAACTTATCAAAAAGTACGCTGAACAACAAAAGAATGTTCGCAACAACCGCGAATATGAAGCGATCAGCAAGGAAGTAGAACTGCAGCAATTGGAAATTCAGGTTTGTCAGAAAAAAACAAAAGAAGCTGCCTTCAAAATTGAAAGCAAGAACGATGAGATTGCAAACACAAAAAAAATCCTTTCGGAAAGAAAAAAAGATCTTAAAACTAAGAAAGAAGAATTAGAAGTTATTACCGACGAAAGCAAAGAAGAGGAATCGAAGCTTACCAAAGAAAGAGAAAAACAATCAAAGCAAATAGAAGAAAGGCTTTTGGTTTCATACAATAAAATAAGAAAAAATGCAATTAATGGATTGGCGGTAGTAGCAGTAAAAAGAGATGCCTGCGGAGGTTGTTTCAATACTGTTCCACCACAAAGACAAGTTGACATTCGCGAAAAAAAGAAATTGATTGTTTGCGAACATTGTGGTAGAATTTTCTCACATGTTGAAATGAATGTTTCAGAATTAATCAAAAAGTAATTGATTTTTAAAATTACATTTTCGAACCTATTAAAAAGGGTGGCAATTTATTTCCACCCTTTTTTTATACTA
>DATHPH010000237.1:0-4563 GCA_035484095.1 Cytophagaceae bacterium
ATATGCCGGGCCAGCATAGAAAGGCACCCGGCTTCATTAAAAACAGATTCGGCAAATACCAATCTGTTTTCACTGAGTGCTGAGCCATCTGATTGCTCCTTCAAAATTTTATCAAAGTATTGCACGGAAAGCTCCCGATATCTTGCCTGATGAGAACTTCCAATCACCACGTACAATTTCTGAAAACTTATTGTATCCATTTGCTTTCTCCATTCTTGTACTTGCGCATGCAACATCATTATTTCCAGTTTGGCCGCTTCGTCCACATCCTCCACCAGGTATTGCTGTATGCTTCGGATATAATCGGTTTTGTTTTTTATTTTATATACTTTCTCCTTTTGTAATTTTGAAAGGTATTTTTTTGAGCTAGAAATAATCTCCTGCTGCATGCGTAATTGAGAAGATGTAAATGCTTCTTTTTTTAATTCCTCCTCCAACGCTATGAGCAACGTTGCATATTGATTTATCCTGAACTGGGTGCTGTCATCCAGCTTCCCCTCTTTCCATGGACTTACCAAAGTAAAAATCCCCAGAGGAATATGACTCACGGCTTTCAACAAATGATACGTAAGGGGCACTACTCTGGCTGCACTTCTTTTGCGATTGTAAAAAAACAATAAACTATCGCCGGTTAATACCATCACCGGATGTACACTGTCTCCAAATTGAGAGATTTTAAATTCTACCAATTTGTTATAATCCTGATGAAACATACTATTCAGCACGCTCAGACTCCCTTTTTTCGGCTCAAAGGATTGGTTGTATCCGCAAAAAGATGATAATAATAACACTAGTAATACGACAATTTTTTTATTCCTTTTTCTCATAATACCTGAAATAATATGACCTTTTAGCATATTGAAAACGAAAACAATCCATTTTTAAAATACTCTATAAAGAAACCTCTTTTTTATGAAAAATATCTCTTTCTTTTTCCAGGTGATTTTAGCCTGATTAGTATTAATAATGCATTCCCTTCCTTTTACCCTCTGTGTCCTCTCTTTTCTTCAATAGCTTCCTCAATACGTTTGTCTGGGACCAACCAAATCAATGCCACCAATATATAAAGGGCACCCGAAATCCATTGACTTACAAAAGAGGTGGCAATCGCAACGATATAGAGCAAAGGAGAAATATTCGCCTTTCTGTTTTTCCCTATAACTTTATACAACAAAGAATCTTTCCCATTTTTCTTAAGGATTCTCTGCTGCAGGATCCAATAGGCAATGGCAGCCATCAAAAGAACAAAGCCATATAATGCTACAGGAGCAGGGGCGAAATGATTTTCGCCCATCCATCCGGTAACAAATGGAACCAACGATAACCAAAAAAGCAAATGAGAATTCGCCCATAAAATACTTCCGTCTACTTTCTCAACAGCATGCAACATGTGGTGATGGTTGTTCCAATAAATACCCAAATAAATAAAGCTTAGGATATAACTTAGCAATATTGGAAAAAGTGGTTTCAGTACACTAAAATCTGCTCCGTGCGGAACTTTTATTTCCAATACCATAATGGTGATGATAATAGCCAATACGCCGTCACTAAACGCTTCCAGTCTTCCTTTCGTCATAAGGGTTTATTCAAATCCGTTTTACAAAAATTATTCTACCAGGGTCTTCCTTCCTGAAAATAAAATCTTGCTGAATTTACTAAAAACCTTTGAAACGATGTATCATGAATTATTATTTTATTGGACTATAGATTTACTTCTGTCTGCTGAAATTTATACCTGCTCAATCGCTATACCCTTCTAACTCTAAAGGATTATATCAGAGACACGTTAAATACAATTTTCAATTGAATAATAATTGCAATTGTTGTACTAAATAACCAACCAGACCACCAATGTATTCCAATAAATGATTTCTTAACACTTCTATAATATGAAAAAATCATCACGCCGGTATACAACAGCAACGAAACAAAGAAAAATTCAAACCCGGTATTGCCTTTAAAGAAAGCCGAAAAGCAATATGGAAGCAACATCATAGATCCAATCAGGTAGGTACGGCTGATATTCCGCAAAAATAATTGCCTCTCTCCTTTTAAAAAAAGCAACGCCGCCATCCATTGAACACAAAATTGAGTAAAGACAATAACTCCCGAAAATATTTTTTGATTTTCTGAACTGTATATCGGGGAGTCTTTTATAAACCATGCCGTAATTAGGAAAGCATAAATGAAATAAAGAGTTGTTCGTTGCGTATAATTACCCTTTGATTGTTTAAACATAATTGAAACGGTTTTCGCTAAAGATAGACATTTATTTGTTTTAAAATTTTGCGAGAAAATCTTAAAAAACGTGTTATGAATTCATTCCTTTCCTCTTATCATAATAGATCACTAATAGTAGATTCCTTTGGTATAGACGAATCTGGAATCGCAAAAATTATCCGATCATCCGTCCCAACATATCAATAGTATTATTATTCCAAAATCCCATTATCTTTGTCAGCATACTGAAGAATAATAGAACATTGAATCTTGTCTCATTTATCGCAAAAAGGTATTTTCTAATCGGCAGGAAAATTAATTTCATCAACATCATTTCTGTCCTTTCGATGCTCGTGGTAACAATCGTTACGATATCCATGGTAGTGGTACTATCCGTGCTGAATGGTATGGAAGACGTTATAAGAAATTTATATAATAGTTTCGATCCGGAAATAAAAATAGCAGCTTCTACGGGGAAAACTTTTCTAATCTCCGATAGTCTTCTTTCAAAAATAAAAAACGCGGACGGTGTCGCGCTTATTACAGAAGTTATAGAAGACAATGCGATTGCTTCGTACAAAGATGAAAAAGACGTTGTAAAAATAAAAGGGGTCTCCGATAACTTTATTACCCAGCATCGACTGGATTCAATGATGGTAGGGGGAAAATTAGAGTTGAGAAATAAAGACACTTATTTTGCCATTCTTGGAGCCGGTCTGCAATACAAACTTTCCATTTCACTAAACGATCCATTTTCTCCCTTGATTTTTTATTACCCAAACAGAAAAAAAATAAAAAAACCGGATGCCCCGGATGCCTTTAATTCAGGTTCTCTTCAAGCAGGAGGAGTGTTTGCAATCGAAAAACAATACGATGATTATTATGTATTTGTACCTTTAGAATTTGCAAAAGAACTGTTAGAATATGGGAATAAAAGAACTTCCTTAGAAATCAAAGTTAAACCCAACTATACCGTCTCCAATGTTCAGAAACAACTTAAATATCTCCTTGGTGACCGATTTGTAATTCTCAACAGCGACCAACAACATTCAGGTATCCTACGTGCCATTCGCATAGAAAAGCTGGCCGTCTATATCATCCTTAGTCTTCTACTGGCAGTATCTTCCGTAGGAATATATTTTTGCCTTACGATGCTTACCATTCGTAAGAGAAAAGATATCGCTGTTTTAAAAGCAATGGGCGCAACGGCAACATTGATTAAAAAAATATTTCTCATTGAAGGTATGATCATAGCCTTCTCCGGAGCTGCTCTTGGTTTGTTGTCCGGATTTTTAATTTGTTATCTCCAACAAACGTATGGCTTTGTGCCATTGGGAATGGAGACTTCTCTTGTAAAATCTTACCCGGTAAAACTGGAATGGATCGATTTTTTAGTCACTTCCATGATCGTTTTTGTGCTAACCATGATTGCCTCTTATTTGCCTGCCCTCAAGGCTTCCAGAATAGAGATACAAGAGAATATCAAATGAACATAACTTTTGTTTTTGCCAACTCTTTAAGATGAAGGCTTACCGCTCAGATATACTACTATTGGTATGCAAGTATAAAATTTTTATCTTTTTTATTCACGAGTGATCGTATAGAGTGTAGGATAGCATTTATAACCCCATTTAAGTGGTGCTGTAGTATAATTTTAGTAACTTCACCGGCACTTAATAACCTGCTTAAACTTTTAAGCAGTTATTTTGTCAAAAATAAAACGGGAAGGAAGTTAACTTCTTTTACGTAGTAGGTGTATTGGAATTCTAGGTTGATTTTCGTGTTAAGAATAATACTATTCATTTTTCTTTTGGTTAATGCAGTTGGAATAAAAGCTCAGCAGCCTGAAACGCTCTTATTCGCCGACAAATTGACTGATAGTAGTATGAGCACTTCTATTAAAAAAGAAACCAAAGAGATCGACCTTCCGGATATTTATAGAATGATTGTGAAGAGTAAGGAAAAATCTAACACTACTTCTCCGAAACAAAAAAAAGTTCTTATTTCCGCTCTACCCGCCTTTGGATATAGTTTGCAAACAAAATTTGCAGTTTTAGGAGTAGTGAATGCCGCTTTTTATACCAGCAAAGCCAGAAAAGAAAATATCTCCTCCATATTAGCAAATGTTACCTATACTCAAAACGCTCAACTTCTTCTTCCTATTCTATCAAACATTTGGTCGGAAGGCAATAAATATAATTTAATTACGGATTGGCGATATTTAAAATATCCTTCTATAACCTATGGGCTTGGCGGCAATACTAAGTCGCAAGATGGTTACCTTATGGATTATTCCTACCTGAGATTTTATCAGACTCTACTAAGGTCTATTGCACCAAATCT
>DATHPH010000238.1:0-3443 GCA_035484095.1 Cytophagaceae bacterium
CCGTCATGGAATCGACTACAAACAAAGTTTCAGATGGTTTAATCACAGATTTTATTTCTGCAATCTCTTTCATCATTTCTTCGTCTACAGCCAACCGCCCTGCCGTATCGACAATTACTATTTTGAAGTTGTTTTTCTTTGCATATTCCAGTGCATTTTTTGCAATCTGAACGGCATTTTTATTTTCCGGCTCGGAATAAACTTCAACACCTACTTGCTCTCCGAGTACTTTTAATTGATCTACGGCGGCAGGTCTGTATACATCGCAAGCCACTAACAATACGTTTCGTCCTTGTTTTTTGAGGTAATTGGAAAGTTTTCCTGAAAAAGTAGTTTTTCCTGATCCTTGCAGGCCGGCAATCAGTATTACTGCCGGATCACCTTTCAGGTTAATGTCCGCTTTTTGTCCACCCATTAAAGCGGTAAGTTCTTCATGGGTAATTTTTACCAACAATTGGCCTGGAGAAACAGCAAGCAATACTTCTTTTCCCAGTGCCTTTTCTTTGATAGTATCGGTGACCGTTTTGGCTACTTTGTAGTTTACGTCTGCATCAATCAGGGCTTTGCGGATTTCCTTGACAGTAGCAGCAACGTTAATCTCAGTAATTCTTCCCTGACCCTTTAAATTCTTAAAGGCTTTGTCCAATTTTAAACTCAGGTTCTCAAACATAGTTCATTTCAATTTTGGCCTGCAAAGGTAAGTAATTTTGGGGAGGATAAAAAGAGCCCCCTAATTGGGTATAGGATCGTTAAATGATTATGAATATTAACAAGGTGAAAAAAGGAGTTAGGTTTATAAAATTCGGACAATAGTGATAGAATATATTACTTTTTAAAACAGATTATTGTTGACTACTAATTACTGCAAAAGTTTTTGTAATTTTTCCAGAGAGGCCTTATTATTGCTTTCCAGAATCGTTTGATGGAGGCTCTCTTTTTCTCTTTGTGTAAGATGCCAACTTAAAGTAGCGCGGTTTTTTTCGTAATTGTTTAATTCGGTGTATTCAATCCTGTTTTTTTGCCAGTATTTGTAACGAGGAATGTATTGAAATTCTATCACATCGTATTGTCCTTCAAACCAACTTTGGGTGAATTCTATCAAATTATCGTTGTTGAAGTCCTGAAAATAATCCCAGTTACTATACAAACTGCCTATAGGTGTAATGATTTTCTGAAACAAAGAACTTTCGCTATGTTTTTTTATCGCAATATCTTTTTCAGAATCTCGGATAATAACGAAAATAACACCACTTGTATTTTGGTGGATCCACGTTTGAAAGACATGTAAAAAACGAACGGCATTGCTTATCCCAAAATTATCCGACAAACCTGCGTCCATAATTTCCATGGTAGGATCACTTGGTAAATCCACATTGGGTGTAATATAGGGAAAGGTGGCACTCATGCGCAATGCACTGACAAAATGAAGATTTTTAGCATCCTGATTTTTAAAAAAACGGTTAAATTCTATTCCTTTTATTTTTTGTGTTGGTTTTAATTTTTCATACGTAGAGGACATACTCATATAGGAAAGAGGTTGCGGAGATATAAAAAGTTTTCTGCCATCGTTGATGATAGTGGGAGAAATAATTATCATCGGAATAATACCACGTTTTTCAGGAACATAATACTCCTGAACTCTTCGGTTCATCACATTCTCGGTGTTTTTGTTGATTTGTTGTTCAAAAGCGTAACCGCGGTCTTTTAAGTATTCATATTTTCCATCGCTGAATTTTTGGAAACGAAAAAAAATGTCGTTGACAACCATGCTAAAAATAATTGGATTCAGAACGTCTTTAGACATGTTGTCAAAATATCGTTTGTCGTATAAGTTTATTTTTTCTCCTCTCAGTTTTCTGTAATACAATTCGCGGAAATAGGCAGCACCAATAAGACCTCCTGAAGCGCCCGTCATAAGTGAAGTATGTTGCATTAATCTTCCTGAACAAGCGCTGTCAATATATTGCAGTGTTCGGGTAGTCCACACGGCAGCGCGTTGACCACCGCCACTGGTGCACATAAAAATCATCTTAGGTTTTGTTCCAGCAGGGAATTTGGCTTTCCAGTTTTCTAAAATTGCAGTGGTACCTTCAATATCTTTTGAGGTAAGAGAGTCGTGAGACAATTCGCTCAACTTATCTATATTGTATTCTGCGAGCGATGTATTATAATTAATTCCTGATACCTGATAAGTGGTATTTATATAGTCGTTTTTAATTAGAAAGTTAAAAAGGAAGAGCGCAGCAATTAAGACTGTTACAGACCAACCTCGCAGCCAATAGGAAAATGCTCCTGTAAACATTACAAAAATAGAAAAGAATAAGATACAACTAGCAGCGGCGGGAATTTGGAAAAAAGGCAAATCACGGAACAAGCCAAGAGTAATAATCACAATAATCACAAAGATTTCAACAATGACAGCATTCAAATGATTTTGATCAAAAATCTTAAGTAACATTTGTTTATTGTAGGTATTGAATTCAGGAACTTTTTTAATAAAAAAGTAGGGAAGACTAAAGTAGTTTGTGACCTGATATTTGTTTCGTTTTGCGTTTTTCATTTTACGAAAAACATTTACTCGGTTAATAGCATTCTTCCTGAATTTTGTATCTAGGTTTCCAGCCAACTCTTTGAATACGTCTTTGTTGGTAAATTTAAAATATAGGAATAAAAATAAAATTGTAATCAATGCTCCAGAAACCAAGGCAAGGACTTCAATAAATATTTCATCAGGTTTTTGCTGTCCATTTTTAAATTGAAATTTTATGATAGAAACAATATAAGTCGCTATAAATATAATCGGAATAATACTATTGTTAAGACAGAAATTTGCAAATGGATGTGCTATGGTTCCTAAAAAATTGAAGCGATAACTATCAAGAATGTATGTCGTAATGTGATAGGCTGAAATAAAAATACCAATCGAAACACCGATTATAAAAAATCCTTTATAATCAGTCACATTAAGATATTCCGGGTCAAGAAATAGATATGGAACACCCATGATGGTAGCAATGTTTTGAGTAACAAAACCAAAAAGTAATACCCAAATAAGCAATAGAACCTGATTCTTCTTTATATTATTCGCAAGTAATTGAACAGGGAAAGAATAATACAGGTTTTGGACCATCTTTTTATATCTACTCATCCATTCATTCGTTCTAAATTTGGTATCTGATAGTTAAAGAATTGACTTACTTGGAGGTTTCTTCTACATGTTTTGCCAGTTTTGAGCATACTCCCTGAATTTCTTTTGCCATTAATTCATCTCCTGTTGCATTTTGAATTCCCACCGCGAGTCCATCCAACATTTCAACGCAGAAGCGTTTCATATCGTATACCGTCATGTCTTTTGTCCATAGATCCATACGCATCGTATTAAACTGTACTGGATCCCAAACAGATAAGGATATTGCTTTTGTCTCCATATATTGGTCACTCGG
>DATHPH010000239.1:0-4663 GCA_035484095.1 Cytophagaceae bacterium
CCTTCTTAATTTTTCCGTAACCAGAATATCTTCCAAATACAAACGTTTTCCTTTCCAGGTTGAATATCGATAGTAGAAAATTGAAATCCCCACGATGCTTTTTTCCTGTTCTGCCACGATTAATCCAAATAGAGGATTTTCTCCAAAAGCATCTTGGCTAAGCTGTTCGATCGTAGTTTCTACTTCGTGTAAAGCATTTTCATATATGGCCAACTCCTTTATTAATTCAAATACTTGTGGTATGTCATTTGGTCGACCACCTCGAATACATAATTCAGACATGCTTTTATCATTATTATTTTACATTTATAATTCCTGCTCCATTATACGAATGGTATTCTCCGTTGTACATAGCATCTGCACTGACAGGTCCCATATAGAAACTTCCTTTTGATACCGCTCTTACTACGTAATAATACGACTTAACATTTCCATTGACGGTCGTAAATAAATTAATCCGATCATCCCGAATGTCAAAATATTCAGGAGAAGCATTGTCTTTTATCCATTGCATGTCGGCCGTTTCACTAAGTCTAGGATTTTCAATTTCGAAACCGGCAGGAAGAATGTCTGTAACCACAACATTGTCTACAGATGACTTATCAAGAGTAGAAACTGTTAATTTCACTACTACCAAATCATTTTGGTGAAAAGTTTTTCCGTTTATCATGTTTCCACTTCTATCATAAAAAGTTTTCCGGACACGAATGAATTTATCTTCTTCTTTTACATTTCCATCGCTGCTAAAGCCTTCCATTTGCCAGAAATAATAGAGTGATCCTGTCCCTTTTACTGTAATAGTAATATTTTTATTTACCAGGTTTTTATTCACTACAAGTGTTCCACCTTTATAGGATCCGACCAATTTCCCTTCCGCCGTAATTTCTGCTGTTGCAGTGCTTTCATTTATTCTTTTTGCGATTTTCCCCAATGCGATAAACGCAAAAGCTCTTTCTTGGGTAGACAGATATTCTTGCTCTTTCATCTGTTTGCTAAGGTGCTGTGCCAGTATTCCTACTTGTGGATTATTAGGATCACTATCCACCAAAACACTTAGAGAAATTGCCATGTCACGGATGTAGGAATAAAAGCTTCCTCCAAAAGCATTGATTGACTTCTCTCCATCAAAGCCACTCGGCAACAATACTCTAGCACTGGTATGATCGCCAAGCATCTGGTACGTAGAAGCTAGTAAGTAACGAGAATCCAATGCTAAACTATTTTTATTGGATTTATAATAATTCATCATAGAAAGATCTTGGCGACCAACTGCTGCTAGAATATACAAGGAGTAAAAAATTTCCTTTGCGGGAATCTGTTTAGTACGGTATACCCCATTGTTATAATAATTATAATCGTAAGTGGTTTTCTCTTTCACCTTCTGTTGCATGTATCCATACATCTTTTCCAACATTGTATTGCTAACCTCAAATCCTGCTTTGCTGGCCTCCTTCAGAAAGTGTGCAGCATAAACAGTTCCCCACCAACTTTCTTCGTATCCTCCCAACCAATAGCTTAGCGAACCATTATGCAATTGCATGGCAGAAAGTTTTCGAATGGCTTCTTCCACATTTCGATTTGGATCTTCCAGCGATTTACGTTTTGCACCGATGCTTTTAATAATATCGTTAAAATATAATTGCGGAAAAGCTTTTGAAACCGTTTGCTCTACACAACCGTGTGGGTATCCAAGCAAATAATCCAGTTCTTTTGAAAACTGAATGATTGGAGATCGGCTCAATGTTAACTGGCTTTCTACCGATGACGGGATTAAATTAGTAGTAAATGCTACCTGTTCGGCAGTCCCAGCAGCAACTTGTCCCGACCCACTTTGTTTAATAAGGGAAGAAGGTGCGCGGACAGTCAAATTTGTTTCCTCCTTCAATTTTTCATTGAACGCTGTCACAACGGAAGTGATTTTCCCTTCTCCAACTTCCTTCTTAGCATATACTTTAAATTGAAGCATTTGCTCTGAATTTCCTTTTATGGAAATACGTTGTAAAGCGTTTCCAACTACTACCAGAGGACCAGTGGCCGACAATTGAGTCATCACTTCTGCCGTGCTGTTGGTTGTATTGGTAAGGGTCATCGGAACTAAAGCAGTATCGCCAGGGCTTAAAAATCTTGGCAGTGAAGTACTCACTATGATCGGATCAGCCACCTTCATGTTTTTACTGGCCGAACCAAAAGCATTGCCCTGATACGCCACGGCCATTATTCGCAGATCACCAGAAAAGGGTGGTATATTAATTTCGTACATTGCTTTTCCATCTGAGCCTGTTTTTAATTTCCCACTCCAGAATGAAACCAGTTTTACTCTTCGGTTGTTGAGCGGGTTTGCTCTCTTTTCCAAATTATAACCATCTCCTGCTACGCTACTGGTTTTCCTTAAGGATAATTCCGGTAATAATTTGGGATAAATATCATACGCATTTACTTCAAGCGCTTTTTTCCGATAAAAAAATGCGTATGGATCCGGAGATTTTGTATTTTTTAATTGCAAAATTCCCTCGTCTACAACTGCGACAGTTAATTCAATATCCGAATTCCCATTTGTTGCTTGGATATATATTTTTTGTTTTGTATTTGATCGTGATTTTTCTGCTGCTTCAATTTTCAAATCGATTTTATTTGATCTTTTTTCAACTACCAAGGGAGCGTAGCCATGCCCCACTGTAAGCGGCATAGAACTCTCCCCGTTTGGTTTGATCAATGTAGCAGAGATAAACACATTGGGTAAATATTCCTCTTTAATAGTGATTGTCTTAGTCGCTGATTTTTTATCGGTTTCAAGATAAAAATAATCGTATACCTTATCACGTTCTATAGTAACCAAAATTTTTCCGGCAAACGGAGTCTTAAATAAGAGTTTCGCTTCGTCCCCTACTTCGTATTTGCTTTTATCCATTTCTATCGTCACCTTTCCTTCATTGTCCACTTCAAAAGAAGAGTTTTGCGTAGTACCCCATCCGTAGGCATAAAATTGCTGTGCGACATAGCCATCGGCCCCTGGAAGTTTTACTCTAACTTCATACGATCCAGACTGAGTCGGGCGGAACGAATAAAAGGTAGTAGTACCACTAATTGTAAAAAGTTTATCCTCCAAAACCACCTCTTTCTTTTGCGATACATACCGATAGCCGTTGTAATTTTTTTCCATTACCGTCTGCCAATCGTAGCGCACCACCTGAACTCTTGATTGAAAAGAAGAAAGTGGCTTACCGTCTTTATTTACGGCAACTAAGGGCATTTGAATAGGTTTGTGAATATCTACATAATAGTCAAAATATTTAAGTCCAATAAAGGTTTCCTGGGTAATAACATCAAACGAGTTTACCTGATGTACCGGCCGACCGGATTCATCAAATACTGTTACATAAACATCTCCGTCAAGAATTCCTGAGTTTTTGTATGCGTCTGAAATAGAAAATGATTCCTTTGCCTCTCCCTTTTGATCTGTTTTACCTTGTCTTAAATCGTTGGGGTAAGAATTTTCCTTCAAGGCATTGATTTGGAAATTATAATCTTCAAATCCTTTCGGAGAAAAATATTTTCTTTTCAACGTCATTTCAATTTCATAATTCCGGCCTGTTGCAGGTGGTCCAAAAAGATTCAATGCCGTTGCCGTTACTTCTACTTTTTGATTGAGTCTGATAATCTCATTGTTCAATACTGTATTTACCTTTATTCTGTCCGGAATAAACTCTTCTACACTTATTAGTTTAGAATTCAAAAGAAGATCGTTGGCAGAATATACTTCTACCGTGTAAGTACCAGTAATGGTAGAAGCAGGTAATATAAAATCTGTAGCATAAGCACCTTCCAAATTCAGCATTCCTCTTTTAGCTGCAAATTCCTTTCCGTTTGGCAAAATTAACTTCACTTTCACTGGTACCTCTTTCAATGGTTTCCATTCCCGGTTGCGCACAACGGAATTCACATGAATAGTGTCGCCCGGACGATAAATTTCTCTTTCTCCATAGATGAATGCCTCATAACCACTGCTATTGTTATATGCTCCACCAATATCGTACTGAGAAGTCTCGACGCTGGTTTCTTCAAAAAGTGCGTAATTAAAATCATCCCCTTTCTTACACGTAACCATATTAATTTTGAATCCGGGCGCTTTCTTTTTTACGTCCAAAAATTTCGCTACTCCTTCTCCATCCGTAGTAGCTTTATATACGGATTGATTGTTGGAACTAATTAAATTCACTTCTATTCCTCCCAATTTTTCTGTGGTAAGAATTGAATTTGCAAAGACATAAATATCGTCTTCGCTCTCTTTTACGATAAGGCCGATATCCGAAATGGAGACAATCTTAGATGCTTTCACCCATTGGTCTTCCTCTGAACTAACCGTTAGAACGTAAAGACCCTTAAGCGAATTGATGTCTTGAAAATCCAAATTCATCAAATGTGTTCCTCCTGATTTTTTTAAATTTTTGGAATTATATTCCCTCTCCATTACCACATCTCCAAAATCCGACATCCCGGAATAATCTGAACTACTGTATTCATCCTCGTAATAATCGTTGTAATAAGAATTACTTTTCAAAAATTGTAAAATATTGTTTTCGTAAATTTTATAAACCCTGACCTTTATTTTTGGAACATTAATAATGCGAATCGCTACATTTTTCTCTCCCTTCGAGGTTAAGTA
>DATHPH010000240.1:0-2673 GCA_035484095.1 Cytophagaceae bacterium
GACTACAATTTTCATGTTGTTATAGGGCTGATGCAACAGAATATCGTTTTTCTTCAGGTAATCAAAAATATCCACTTCACCAACCCCAGGAAACGACAATGGCTTTACCGGAGAAGGTGTGGAAGAAAGCATTTTCTTAAACTCACTATGATTGATTATTTGCCAAAAACCAGTAAAGTCAATGAGTACCTCGTTTTCAAAAACATTGTAATTATCAATTTCATATCTCCCTTTTAATATGTCCATCATCCAGGGAGAATATTCCGGTTCAATTTCTATTCTTACAACTCTCGCTGTTTTTCGGGATTTTAATTTTTTTGTAATTTCTTCGATGTATTGTTCTTCAATATCGTCGTTGTCCTCTAATGAAAAATCTCCATTTCGAGTAATTCTAAAAGTACTGATGCTAAGTATTTCTACGTTGCGATAAAGTTTATGAATATTCCATTTTATAATATCTTCCAATGGAATAAAAAATATTTTATCTTCTCTGTGTATCTCATAAAACCTTGGTAGATTTTGAGGTACCGGTACAAAAGAAAGCCTTTTATCATGTTCCTTTCCTACATTTGTCAAACGGGTAATGACACCTAGCGTAAGCAATTTATTAATTAGAATCGGAAAAGAATGGTAGCTATCGTAGGCCATCGGAGTAAGCATCGGATAAATGGTACTCCGGAAATATTCTTCAATGACAAAAAATTCGCTTTCTTCTAAATCTTCTTTTTTTGCAATAATAAAACCATTTTTTTCAAACTCAGGTTTTAACGTGCGGGATAAATAATCAATCTGATGATTATAAAAAGTATGGATTTCATTTAATAAAACTTTTTTAAAAGGAATTTCCCTCAGACCCGAATAGTCGGTTCTTTCTTTTCCATAATCAAGATAATTATACAAACTCCCTACTCTTATCTGGAAAAATTCGTCTAGATTGGAAGATGTAATCGCCAGAAATTTCAATCGCTCTAAAATATTCCTGTTAGGATTTTTTGCCTGGTCTAATACCCTCGCATTAAAATTTAGCCAACTTAAATCTCTACTTATATAATTACTCTCCAGAAGTTGATTTTTTTTCTTTAATGACATAAATAATCTATTAATCTATATAAATCCCCTCAAATTGCGGGAAATCTAACCAATTTAATAATAAAAGTAAATATGATTCTATTTAATTTAAAAAGGGCTCCGGATATGGAAGCCCTTTTTAAATTAATGAAATTTTTCAGATAGCATGCAAACCTATATATCTACCCGAGCATATTTGGCATTTTTTTCGATGAAATCTCTGCGAGGTGCTACTTCATCACCCATAAGCATAGAAAATAAATGATCCGCTTCTGCTGCTGACTCAATACTTACTTTCTTTAAAGAGCGAGATTCCGGGTTCATCGTAGTAGCCCAAAGCTGTTCTGGATTCATTTCTCCAAGACCCTTGTAGCGCTGTACTCCTACATTTTCTTCTTTCCCGTCTTTCGCCAATTCTTTTATAGCAAGCTCCCGTTGTTCTTCGTTCCAACAATATTTTTCTTGCTTTCCTTTTTTTACAAGATATAATGGAGGAAGTGCAATGTATAAATATCCGTTGTCAATCAAATCTCTCATGTAACGGAAAAAGAATGTAAGAATAAGCGTTCGTATATGACTTCCATCAATATCCGCATCCGTCATGATAATTACTTTGTGGTAGCGTAACTTCGACATATCCAATGCTTTGTTGTCTTCCGCTGTTCCGAATTTGACACCTAAGGCAGTAATCATATTTCGAATCTCTTCGTTTTCGTAGATCCTATGTTCCTGCGCTTTTTCTACATTCAAAATTTTACCTCTCAACGGAAGAATTGCTTGAAATCTTCTATCGCGCCCCTGTTTAGCTGACCCGCCTGCCGAGTCCCCTTCTACGAGATACAATTCGCAAGCCCAAGGATCAGAATCCGAACAGTCGGCCAATTTTCCTGGTAACCCTGAGCCGGACAATACATTTTTTCTCTGCACCATTTCACGGGCTTTACGGGCTGCAATACGTGCTTGTGCTGCTAAAATTACTTTTGCTACAATCGTTTTTGCTTCTCTGGGATGCTCTTCCAGATAATTATTAAGCAATTCTCCAACAGCAACATCTACCGCACCCATTACCTCTGAGTTGCCAAGTTTTGTTTTAGTCTGTCCTTCAAATTGAGGTTCTGCTACCTTTACCGAAATAACGGCAGTAAGTCCCTCGCGAAAATCGTCACCGCTTATTTCCAGTTTTAGCTTTTCCAACATTCCTGATTTTTCAGCATACGACTTTAACGTTCTCGTAAGTGCTCTTCTGAATCCGGCAACATGGGTACCTCCTTCGTGGGTATTGATGTTGTTGACATAAGAAAAAATATTTTCAGAATACGAGGTATTGTACAATATTCCAATTTCAATAGGAATACCTCCTTTATCCGTTTCTAAATAAAGGGGTTCAGGAATAAGCCGCTCCCTGGTAGCATCCGCATATTCTACAAATTCTACCAAACCTCTTGTAGAGAAAAACGACTCTGAAATAGGATTTCCATCAGAATCTTTTTCTCTCATGTCTTTTAAATTCAATCTTATTCCTTTGTTCAGAAAGGATAATTCTCTTAAACGGGTGGCAACCGTTTCATATTTATACTCTGTTACTGTAAAAATGGTATTATCCGG
>DATHPH010000241.1:0-5428 GCA_035484095.1 Cytophagaceae bacterium
ATATATCTACTCCTGTAACATTCTATGATAACAGCAATTGATAAAAATACTGCTTTGGTCTTAATAGACCTTCAAAAAGGTGTTTTAAAATTAGCCACCGCACTTCCAATAATGGATGTGTTGGAAAAAGCAGCAGAATTGGTAACGGCTTTTCGCAAAGAAAACTTGCCAATAGTAGTAGTAAAAGTTATCCCTCCAAATTCAGGTTGGATCAATACGAGAAAAGATAACAATGCTATGCGAACCGCTTCCGCCCTTGCTACCACCGCTCCTGATTTTGCAGACATTGTAGACAATATTAAAACACTTCCTTCTGACATTTTCATTACCAAACATACCTGGAATGCCTTTTATAATACTTCTTTGCATAACGAATTACAAAAACGTAACATTACCGGTATTGTACTGGCAGGAGTTTCTACCAGTGCAGGTGTAGAAGGAACCGCGCGTGCAGCAGCTGAAGCAGGATATAATATCAGCTTTGCAACCGATGCAATGACCGATATGAATTTGGAAGCGCATCAAAATAGCATCAAAAACATTTTCCCCCGCTTAGGCGAGCAAGGAACTTCGTATGATATTATAGAAAAGCTTCCTCATAGAAATAAATAGAATGCTGAATAATTTTTGGAGACATTCCAAAATTCCTCAAGAATTATTCTCATTTGCTTCATACGAATTACTGACAAAATGAACAATACATTCAGAGCGTTTCAAAATCGGAACTACACTTTGTTTTTTACAGGGCAATCGGTTTCGCAGATTGGAACCTGGATGCAGAAAACCAGTGTGAGTTGGGTCATCTATACCATGACAGGTTCCTCCTTAATGCTTGGACTTAGTATTTTCGCCTCCCAATTTCCATCTTTTCTATTTTCCTTATACGGCGGAGTTGTAGCAGATCGATATAACCGTCATAAAATACTATTGATCACACAACTGGCTTCGATGTTGCAAGCAATTGTATTAGCAGTTTTAACCCTTTTGAATCATTATGTAGTTTGGGAAATTTTGACACTGAGTGTATTCCTTGGCATCATCAATGCTTTTGACGTACCTGCCAGGCAACCTTTGGTGCATCAATTAGTAACAAATAAAGAGGACCTTCCAAATGCACTTGCACTCAATTCGTCCATGGTTAATCTTGCGAAGCTGATAGGCCCTGCTCTTTCTGGAATTGTGCTGGAAATATTCGGTGCCGGTATATGTTTTCTTTCAAATGCATTAAGCTTTGTAGCAGTCATCATTTCCTTACTTTTAATGAAATTACCTGCCCAACATTTTCCTCCAGTAAAAAAGAAAATTACTACGGAACTTTCAGAAAGCATGCTATACCTAAAAAATTCAAAAACGATTCGTATTGCGATATTGATGTTATCGCTGTTAAGTTTATTTGTATTATCGTATGAAACTATTTTACCCATTTTTGCAAAGGAAATTTTCAAAGGAGATGCGGCAACGTATGGTTATATTCGTAGCTTTATTGGATTGGGTGCAATAGGCGGCACCTTCTTATTAGCCTCTTTAAAATCCGGTACCGATCTCAAAATTGTCTTGCTGATAAATTCTATTATCCTGGGAATTGGGCTTATCTTTTTTTCTCATATAAGTTATTTTCCATTCGCAATGGTATTTGCAGTATTGATAGGATTTGGTGCTATGTCTCAGACCACTATTCTTCTTACCATCGTGCAGATTGAAACCGAAGAATTGATGAGAGGCCGAATAATGGGTTTTATTGCTATGGCCTTCTTCGGCATGCTGCCGATAGGAAGCCTATTTATTGGTAGTATCTCGAAGCAAATAGGAGCACCAAATACAATTTTTTGTCAGGGGATACTAACGCTTATTATTGTTGCGTCGTTTTCAGGTTTTTTAAGAAAAGGTACCTTGGTTTGAAAACATCTATCACCAATACAACTAATTATACTTTAGTTAGAAAATTATTAAATCAGACATTCGTATGTCTTACCCTTTAACCATTTTAAAACTAAAATTTTTAACTTTAAAGGTATAAGCACTTTATCTTCTTTCAACTCCTTAAATAACTAATTCACGGTTCTTAATGGAACATTCATTTTTGAAGATCCTATTTACGATATATCCATAAGCAGTAAAAGATCAATTGCCACAATATCAAATTGTAATGAGCAATCTATTGTTCCTAATAAATTTTATAATATCTTTAACTATAATAGATACATTGAAATTAACAATCAAACCCTCTAACACTGAATTTATAGACACTCACAAAGGACCATTTTTGTTTGATTAAAATAAGAATTAAAAACAAGTGCTATAATTTATTTAAATAGGTAGAAGTTACTTTATGAAGAATTCTTTTTTTATAATTTTAACAATTATAAGTGTTTCATTTTTTCAGAAGCAGTCATTGGCACAAATTAAAAATTCAAGATCCAAGCCAAATGCTAATTTAATAATGGGAGACAAACATTTCGATAATTTCGAATATTTTCTGGCTTCCAATGAATATGCAAGGGTTTTAAAAGCAGATTCGTTAAACTCCTATGCGATGTTTCAATTGGCAGAATGCTACAGACTTTATTATAATTATAAAGCGGCTGAAATTTTTTATCATAAAGTAGCAAATAGATTTAAAGGGGCCTACCCACTTGCTCGGTATTGGTATGCTGTCATGCTGAAAGATAATGGCGATTATAAAAAAGCCATTGATAATTTTGAGCAATATCGAAATGAAAATAATGATACCAATTTAGAGATTGGATTATATAGAGAAAGAGCATTTTATGAAATAAAAGGTTGCTTGTTAGCAATTGCAGAAAGTGGTAAACCTAAAAAAGCATACGACTTTAAATGTTTGCCTCCTCCGGTAAATAGTCTGGAATCAGACTACGCACCTGTATTGGTTGAAAATGATACCTTCCTTGCCATTACCACCTCCAGAAAGGGAGCGATCGGTTCACGTGAAGACCACTCTTTTGGTGGTACCTTTAGTGATGTACATAGGTTTTCAAAAAAAAATGATAGCCTATGGGAACCTATTAAACATGATCTAAAAGATGATTTTGACAAACTAAACTCTCCATATAATGAATGCTCTGGCTCTTTCACAAAAGACGGAAAGAAATATTATTTTACACGTTGCGATGAAATTTTTGCTGTAGATAATTATAAAGAAATTAATTGCGCTATCTACGTAAGTTATTTTAAAAATGGAAAATGGGAAGCTGCCCAACGATTAAATAATAATATTAACGCTCCTGGACAATGGAACAGCCAACCAAGTGTCTCCCTTGACGGAAATATTCTTTTCTTCGTCTCAAAACGTCCTGGTGGTTTTGGGATGCACGATATATGGTACAGCACTTGTAATGACGACGACCATTGGGGGACCCCTGTCAATTTGGGGGAAGGAGTCAACACCTTATTCAGTGACGTTTCTCCTCGCTATTATGCAAATGAGAAAGTATTATTTTTTTCCTCCGCAGGGCACGGAGGTTATGGAGCTCTTGATATTTTTATGGCAAGAGAAGACAATGGATTTGATAAGAGTATCAATATCGGGTATCCTTTTAATACAAACCGAGATGATTTTCACTTTGTAATGGGCAACAAGAAAGGATATGTAACTTCCAACAGGGAGGGAGGAATTGGAAGCGATGATATTTACACTTTTAATTTCAAAAGTAAGAAAAGCATCATTCGACACATCGAAGATTCCACGCTCACAGAAGAAGATGATGAAAAATACCATACCATTCGACAGATACGAGAAGAACCTATTGTGGATATACCTATAAATAAGTATAGCGACCGAAAATACGTCCATCTTAAAGGTATTCTGTTGGATAGTCTTACCAATAAACCCGCAAAAGAGGTAGAAGTACGAATCATGGATGAATATGGAGATGCCATTGCAAAGTCAACTACTTCGGAGAAAGGAGAATACTCCTTCTATAATTTACCTACAAACAAGGAATATAAAGTCGCTTTAAAAAATTCAGACTTTCACCATAAATTCTATCGAATCGTTCCTCCTAAAATTGATTATTCAAGTGAATTCATTAAACAACCAATAGAAAATAAAACACCTGACGAGGTAGCACAATATAAAGAATTCCCAATTACTTTCATCTCTAAAGATACGATGCAAAATAAGAAGTCTTTTGCGGTACATGGAAGGGTAATCGATTCCATTACAAAAGCTCCTGTGCAGAAAGGACAAGTTCAACTGATTGATGAATTTGGAAATGTAATGCAAGTATCCAACCTTGACACTAATGGTTATTACAAAGTAGAAAGCGTAACGGATACCAAAGAATATAGCGTTGTGTATAAGGCAATGGTTTTACCTTCCGAGAATTTTATTACTGCTGATTACAAGATCACTTTTAAAGCCAATAGTCAGGTTCCTGAGACGACAGAGGCAATGATTGCAATCATCGACAAGACTTCCATACCCGAATCTAAAAGTATTACAATTGACGGTTTAATTTTATACGAAGACACCCATCAGCCTGCCTCGGATGCTACCATACTCCTTGCCGATGAAAATGGAATTGCACTTAAAACCTCCAAGACTAATAAGAACGGGTATTATAAGTTTAGCAATTTAGAATCGAGAAATACTTATAAAGTGCTGTTGTACCAGGGAAATCTTTTGAAAAATTCTGAAAATAGAAAATACTTTTCGGAAAAAGTGAAAGTGAAAGTATCAGATATGGCTGTAAGCAAACAATTGTTTGAAAGTATTTTTTTCGACTTTGATAGTTATGTTTTGAGAAACGAAGCAAAAAAAGTTCTAGACGATATCATTTCATATTGCAAAGGTGACTCTGCCTTACAAATTGAACTGAATGCGAACACGGATAGCTATGGTTCCAATCAATACAATAAAATTTTGGCCGCCAACAGAGGTAAATCCGCCATGGATTATATGGTTTCAAAAGGGTTAAACCAATCCTCCATTGTAGTAAACTCCCTTGGAGAAAACATGGCTGTCGCCAGTAACGAGACTGAATTGGGCAGACAGTTAAACCGTAGAATTGAGTTTTATATTCTGGGAGCTTCGAATATTGAATCAGGAACCGTTACCAAAGTGATAGAGACCAATAAAACAATTTACTCGTTGGCAAAAGAATACAACATGACCGTGGAAGAGTTGAAAGAATTGAATGGTTTAGTGGGAGATGAATTAGTTGCCTACACTCCCGTCAGGATTAAAAGAAGAACAATAGACAATGATATCAACGAAAGTATTTCTTTCAATCAGCTGAATAATCGGGAGAAAAAGGACAGTCTTGAACAAGAACTGATTTTAAAAAATAAAGCACTCAACAAAAATTTCAATTACAACGCCCCTGAATTCCGAAAATACATGGACAGTATCGAATTGGTTGATAAAAGCCGAACCTATGGAAATTCTCTTTATAAAAGACCTCATCTT
>DATHPH010000242.1:0-3657 GCA_035484095.1 Cytophagaceae bacterium
TCTCATCAAATAATGCAGATAATTTCATAAAGTAGTAGTTGCCAGCCTTATAAATTTTACCAGCCAAAGGTTCTTCGTCTGAATCAACTAAGTATAGTTTAATCTTCCCATTAGTATCCTTTTCATACGCCACTTTAAAGAACTTCTTGTTTGTAATATCCATAAGTGTATTACAATCGGCATTTAGGCCTAATTTCCCAGTTTCATGAATCGAGCACTTATACTTTAAGTACTGCGTACTGGCATCTAAGAATTTTAATTCCATAAACCTTCTCCTTTCATATTTGTAAAACTAAGAATTTTTAACCAAATTTCAAACTCTCTTATCCTATCCTATTACATTTCTATTGCGCTGTATTTGCATCCTGTATATTTTTTCTCATAAGTTGATTCTAATACTAATACATAAGTACTTTATAGTCATAAGTTTATGTTTAAAATGTCATTTTAAAGTAATAGTTGAAGGCTATTATTGCAAATCAGTTAGTTATAAAAATTGTGGAAAACTTTACACATAAATACAAGATTTAGGCGGAATTCTATATTGTATTATTAAAAAATTAAATTTATAATAAGGATTTTTTATTGTTCTTTATACACTATTAGTGCACTTTCTAAACCGAAAAGATAAGAGAATGGATATACACAAAGATAAGAGAATAAAAAATAAAGATTTTGGGAACTTTAAAAGTAAGTTAGGTGTTTACTCAAACTTTCTTAAAATAGGCTGGTTTGTCAAGAGTAAAAAATAGGGAATTGGTAACTAATATAGAGGCCAACCATAAAAGTTTATGGTTGGCCTTCGCTGTTTTAATTCTTACATTTGGAGGGTTCCATGTTTCAATGGAATAATTACCATTATTTAACATCTAGGAAAGGTAAGAGCGAAATATTATTCTGTCTAATTTGATTGAAATTTATTTTCTTTTTTGAAGTATTATAAAACTATAATCAAATTTATTTTTATCGTCTGCTGTATGTTGATGTTTTTCTTGTATTTCCCAATCGTTTGAATGGATGTAAAAAAAAGTATCGGCCTCAAAGGTTCCGGACACTTCAGTGAGATAAATTGTATCCGCACATTTCAATGCTTGACGATATATGTCGGCACCTCCGATTACCATTGCTTCTGTTTCTCCGTCAGCTTTTGCTTTTTCAATTGCTTCCTCCAGCGAATGCACAACGGTACATCCCTCTGCCTGAAAGCTTGCATTGCGAGTGATGATTAAAGTAGTTCGCCCTGGCAGAGGTTTTCCAATGGACTCATACGTCTTTCTTCCCATAATGATATGATGCCCCATTGTTTTCTGTTTAAAAAATGCCATATCAGCCGGCAGATGCCAAAGCAGTTGATTATTTTTCCCTATGGCTCCGTTCGAAGCAGCAGCGACAATAATAGATACTTTCAATATTGAATTGTTTTAGTTATATATTACAATTTATTTCCTCGAAGAAATTCTTCTGCAGTCATTCGTTTTTTTCCTTCTAATTGAAGTTCTTCAATTGAAAGAACATTCTTTCCTGTATAAAAATGAATATAGGTTTTTCCATCGGATTCTATTTCACCTGGGGACTTTGATGTATCATTCATAATCATTTTCGCTTTAAATATTTTTAAATTTTTGCCGTTTAACGTTGTCCATGCAGTAGGGTAGGGACTAAGTCCTCGGATAAAATTTCGTATTTCTTCTGCCGGTTTCGTCCAATCTATTTTGCAGGTTTCTTTATGAATTTTTGGAGCAGTTTTTAATACGGAAGTAAATTGTTGAGGTACTGGAACGTAATTTCCCTTTTCAATTGCACGTACTGTTTTAAGTACCAAGGCTGCTCCCTTTATTTTTAAACGGGTATAGAGTTCTTCAAAAGTATCTTCCTCCTTTATTATTTCAGTGTCCGAAAAAAGAATATCTCCGGTGTCTATTTCGTGTTGCAGAAAAAAAGTCGTGCAGCCAGTTTCTTTTTCTCCGTTGATAATCGCCCAATTGATAGGAGCAGCTCCACGGTACTGGGGAAGGAGAGAAGCGTGGAGATTGAATGTGCCCAGAGGAGGCATGTTCCAAACAAATTCCGGCAACATTCGAAAGGCGACCACAATTTGTAGTTGCGCGTTGTAGCTTTTTAATTCTTCAATAAAATCTTCGTCTTTTAGATTTGTGGGTTGAAGAACAGGAATATTATGTGCTAAGGCAAGTTCTTTCACTGGAGAAAATTGAATTTTTAATCCTCTCCCTGCGGGTTTGTCGGGTGCTGTAATGACGGCAAGAATATCGTATTTTTTTTCAGTAATCAATATTTCCAGACTTGGCACAGCAAAGTCCGGTGTTCCCATAAATACTATTCCTAATTTATTTTCTGACATTCAAATGATGTATTTTTTGAAAACAAATATAGTTTATTTTCGAACGTGAAAAAGCGTGTCAGTTTTTCGTCTTATGGCATTTACTTTTTAGTATAGTAAAAATTTTAACGCTAAACTGAAAGAAGGTAATCAATAGATAAGGAATATTTGATCAAGCAGATCAGCTGGTAAGAGTATATTTTTATTTTTCAAGTTTAAATTTTTGTGATTTATTTATAAACATTAGGTTTAATTTTAGAAGGAGGTATTCTTCCAGGATTTTATCAAAAGGTTTAATTTATTCAATATTCAAATAGTTTAATTCATTTTGATGAGAAAGTGAATCTATTATTACTCATTATTGTACATTAACTTTTCGTTATGTTCAGAAATTTTATAAAGTGAAATGAATTTTTTTGAAATGGTTTTTGTATTTTAGAATATCAATGAGCAGGAGTTATGATATACAAAAAACAGACAGATAAAGTAGGTATCTATACAAAAGTATATTTTACAGACGATCTTGGCAGGAAGCAAGGAGCAGTAGAGTGTTTTATTACGAAAGATAGTCAGGAGCCAAGATTGGAAGATTTGTATTATACAGAACAGTACCTGAATGGCATTCCTCAAGGACAAAGAGAGTATACCAAATTTTTGAAACCAGAAGAAACAGAAGAGTTTAAAGACCTTTAGTAAATTGCGTTAAAAATCTTCGTACAACAGGTATTTTTTCCTCATCGTTCTATAATTATTTAATTCAGTTAGCCAGGATTTCCGAATTTCTTCTTCATTCATTTCCTTTTTAATTTGTGCTTGAAGCACATCATTTCCGGCCAACTTATTGAAGAAGTTATTGAAAAATTTATCTTTCTCCGGTGATTTCTGATACATCTCAATGAGGTATTTCAGCTTGAACCCTTTTTCCTGATTCGATTTGCTTAAATCAAGACCATAACAAAGCTGATTTTCATACATAGGTTTTTTGGCACCGGGATTACTTTTTGGTGTAAATTGAAAACTGCCATATTCTTTCAAAGGTGCACCAATGACTTGAAAGGGGGTTTCGGTACCTCGCCCAACACTTATAATAGTTCCTTCAAAAAGGCAAAGTGAAGGATACAATTGAATTGCTAAATCGTTGGGTAAGTTGGGAGAAGGTTTTACCGGAAGAGAATAATTCATTTTATGGGAGTAATTTTTCAGGGGGATTACCGTGAGCTTGCAAACTTTCCCGCTGTCGAGCCATTTTTGTCCGTTTATCATTTGTGCTAATTCTCCCACCGTGAGTCCATGAACAATAGGAATGGGATGCATTCCTA